>NC_011772.1:567500-715000 GCF_000021305.1 Bacillus cereus G9842 | reverse complement strand
ATATTCTATTCTATCATCCTTAATCGTTGCACTAACAGTTGTTCCACTTATGGCTTTTTTACTACTCAAAAAAACAAAGCATCGAAAGCCAAGTTCTTCATCACGATATGTTGCTACCTTAAAGTGGTCTCTTTCTCATAAATTCATTATTCTACTTACTGCATTTTTATTATTTGCAGGATCAATTGCAGCCTATATATTACTACCGAAAGCAAACATAAAATCTGAGGACGACACAATGTTATCTATTAACATGACATTTCCAGCCGATTATAATGCTGAAGCTCAAAAACAAAAAGCATTCGATTTCGAAAAGAAATTACTTTCTAATTCAGATGTAACAGACGTTATTTTACGAATGGGATCTAGCGCAGAAGATGCACAATGGGGGCAAACAACTAAAAATAACCTTGCTAGTATATTTGTAGTCTTTAAAAAAGGTTCTGATATTGATCAATATATTAAAGAGTTAAAAAAGGAAAATAAAACTTTTGAACCTGCTGAACTTGATTATATAAAAACAAGTTATTCAAGCTCTGGTGGCGGCAACAACTTACAATTTAACGTAACAGCTACTAACGAAGCAGATTTAAAAGAGGCGGCTACTATCGTTGAAACAAAACTAAAAAGCATGGATGATCTTTCTAAAGTAAAAACGAATTTAGAAGACTCTAAGAAAGAATGGCAAATTCATATTGATCAAACAAAGGCTGAACAACTAGGTTTAACACCAGAAATAGCTGCGCAACAAGTAGCATTCCTTATGAAGAAGTCACCTATTGGCGAAATTACAATTAATAATGAAAAAACTACTATTATGATAGAACATAAAAAGGAAAACATTACTAAACAAGAAGATATTTTAAATACAAACATACTATCACCTATTAATGGAACAATTCCTTTAAAAGACATCGCAACTATTTCAGAAAAACAAACGCAAACAGAAATTTTCCATAAAGACGGAAAAGAAACAATTCAAATTACCGCCGAAGCTTCAAATGAAGATTTGAGTAAAGTAAACAAAGCAGTAAATAAAGCGATAACTGACTTAGATTTACCTAGCGGTTCAAAAGTAAATATCGCAGGAGCTACTGAATCTATGCAAGAGAATTTTACAGATTTATTCAAAATTATGGGGATCGCAATCGGGATTGTATATTTAATTATGGTTATCACCTTCGGGCAAGCACGTGCTCCTTTTACAATCCTATTCTCCTTGCCGTTAGCTGCTGTCGGTGGTATTTTAGGATTAATCATTTCACGAACACCTGTTGATGTAAATTCCTTGATCGGTGCATTAATGTTAATTGGGATTGTCGTTACAAACGCTATTGTATTAATAGAAAGAGTCCAACAAAACCGAGAAAACGGACTGGAAACGAGAGAAGCTTTACTAGAAGCTGGATCCACAAGACTTCGCCCAATTATTATGACGGCTATAACAACAATCGTCGCTATGCTACCACTCTTATTCGGTCAATCGCAAGCAGGAAGTATGGTATCAAAAAGTTTAGCCATAGTTGTCATCGGTGGTTTAGCAGTCTCAACTGTTCTTACATTAGTAGTCGTTCCAGTTATGTATGAACTATTAGATAAAATCGGGAGAAAAAGACGCTCTCGTAGGAAAATAAACACTTCTACAGAAACACCTGATTTTTAAAAAGAAAAGGCGTTATCTTCACAAATGAAGATAACGCCTTTTCTCTATTTAGTCATATAATCCATCATTTTTTCCACATATTGCTCTATAGGTTTACTAGAATCCACAATAAGGTATTCATTATTTGAAGGTCTTTTACTACCATTTAACCACTTTTTAAAACCTACTTCCGACTCCACCTTTTCAATTTGACTTATCATACGCTTACGTGTTTGCAGTCTCCTATTAATCTCCTCCATATCATTAAGATAACACTCAATATATTTATATTTCACACCATGTTTATTTGATAATTCAATCCCTTTTTCAACCATTCCCTCATATAAACACGGACTATCCAATATAACACTATGCCCTTGTTCTAAATAAGAATCAATCAATACCCATTCGGCATCATACACAAGCCCACCAACAATCGTCGATTCAATTCCTTTTACTTTTAATGATTTTAACAACGCGGATTTCAAAACATCATGATCTATAATTACAGCACCTGTTAATTTCGCTATATACTTAGAAACTGTCGATTTTCCTGACCCAGGAAAACCTGACATTTGCAGAAAAAACAAATTAAATCCACTCCCTCATTTTCACCTCTTTATCTATATAACGAATTACAAATTCAACAATCGCTACACCTTTTCCTTCTATATTAAAATGCAAAAAGAACCCTCTACTTATAAATAGAGAGTTCTCCTTTGTAACTTATGCCGCTTTTATCTTCTTCGTCGTTTTACTTTTTCTTTTCGTTCCTGTAAAGCGCTTATGCAATACAGATGCTATCAAGCGTGAAATAACATTGAATAGTAATACCATAATAATTAATACAGCTGCAGATTTTGTCGCAATCAACTTCGCATCTGGAATAAACCCTTCAGAATTTAACTTCCAAATATGAACTGCTAACGTTTCAGCTGGTCTAAACGGATTTAAAGGATGCGCAGGACTCGAGAAGTCCGCTGCTGAATTTAAAATCGGAGATGTTAAACCCGCTGTGTAAATTAATGCTGCCGCTTCCCCAAATATACGACCCGCCGCTAAAATAATCCCTGTAATAATTTGCGGTAATGACGATGGGATAATAATACGAACGATTGTTTGCCACTTTGTTGCACCTAATCCAAGACTTGCCTCTTTTACATTATGAGGCACTTCTGAAATAGCATTTTCACAAACACGTGTTAAACCTGGTAAGTTTAAAATAGTTAAAGCAAGAGCACCACCCATTACTGTGTATCCCCAGCCTGTCATTGTAACGAACACTAACAAACCAAATAAACCAACAACAATAGATGGTAAAGACGCCATTGTCTCAATGCATAAACGAACAAAATTTAAAAAGCGCCCTTGTTTTGCATACTCTGCTAAATATATTCCAGCACCTAGTCCAAGAGGAATAGATATAATAAGCGTTATAACAAGCATGTAGAATGAATTGAATAACTGCGGACCAATCCCACCACCAGCTCTTGTATTACTTGGTTCTCCAAACAAGAAATTAGGATCCCAAAAACCCCATCCCTTTTGTAAAATTTCAAACACTAAGAACACTAGCATAGCTACGACCAAAGCCGCAACCGCATAAAAGATACCCGTCCAAACTTTATTTACCGTTCTTGCATTCATTATTATCGCTCACCTCTTTGCCCAATCGCTCGAATTACTAAAATAAACAGGAATGAAATAACAAGTAAAATCATCGCTAAAGTCCATAGCGCATTATTCCAAGCAGTTCCGTTCAATGTATTTGTCATGTCCATTGTCAAAATACCAGTTAACGTTGCTGTCGGACTATATATTCCTTCTGGTAATTTAATCGTATTCCCGATTACCATTTGAACGGCTAGCGCTTCACCAAAAGCTCGCGCTAAACCTAAAACAACACCTGTTAAAATTCCTTTTTTCGCAGCAGGAACAATCACTCGGCTAATTGCTTGCCATTTCGTTGATCCTAGGCCATAAGAAGCTTCTAAATAATCAAATGGAACAGAGCGTATTGCATCAGAAGCGATACTAGCAATAGTAGGTAAAATCATAATACTTAATACAACGATACCCGCAATTAAACTAAAGCCCACTCCCCCGAACGAATCACGTAATAACGGAACTAAAATCGTAACCCCTAATAATCCGTATACTACTGACGGAATACCGACTAATAATTCTAAAACAGGCTTCAATACTTTATTTCCAAACTTCGGCGAAATTAAATTCATGAATATAGCCAGAGCTATAGCAATTGGTGCACTAATAATAACCGCACCTAACGAAACCACTGTTGAACCTACAATAAAAATTAAAGCCCCAAAAGATCCTTGATCAGCATTTGGATTCCATTTTGTCGATGTTAACATCTCAGTAAACGAGATACCACTTTGTGTAAAAGATTGAATTCCTTTGCCACAAATAAACGCAATAATAGCTAATGTAATTAAAACAATAAAAATACCACAAAACGTAACAAGTGATCTTCCTATATATTCACTTTTCACGTAATTAATTTGTTTTTTCCCCTTCATCACAGGACAGACCCCACTTCACAGATTGAAATGAACAGGACTGGCCTTGCAGCCAGCCCCATAAATTTGATTACTTATTTAATTTAGACATTGGAATGTAGCCCATATCTTCTACTTGCTTTTCAAAGTCTTTACCTTTTACATAATCGATGTAAGCTTTTGTTGCTTCTTTCGCTTCACCTTTTGTTACCATATACTCGTAAGACCAGAATGGATATTTACCAGACGCAATGTTTTCAACTTTTGGATCAGCACCATCAATTTTCACTGTTTGCAGTGCACCTTTTTTATCACCCACCATGTAAGACATTGCTAAATAGCTTACTGAACCTGGAGTAGAATTGATAGCTTGCTCTACTGCACCGTTAGAATCTTGTGTTGTTCCAGTTCCATCATTGATTTTTGCGTCTTTCATAATTGTTTTTTCGAATGTAGCACGTGTACCAGATGAAGCTGGACGATTAATTACGTTGATTTTTTCATCTTTTCCGCCTACTTCTTTCCAGTTTTTTACTTTTCCAGTGAAGATATCTTGTACTTGTTGCACTGTTAAGTTATCAACTTTTACATCTTTATTTACAACAAGAGCGAATGCAATACCCGCTACCTTGTTATCTACTAATTCTTTCGCCTTTTCAGCATCTTTTATTTTATCTCCGGACGGAACATCTGAATTACCAATTTGCACTGCACCAGATGCTACTTGGTTAATCCCAGTTCCACTACCGCCACCTTGAACTTGAATAGAAACTTTTGAATTTTTCTCCATGAATTTCTTTCCAGCTTCCTCCGCAAGAGGTAGAAGAGCTGTAGAACCAGCTGCTGCAATCGTACCCGATAATTCTTGTTTTGTATTATCGCTTCCTTTAGCAGTTTCTTTACTAGTTGTATCTTCTGCTTTTCCACACCCAACTAATGCTCCTGCTACCACTAAAGCTGCTAAAGAGAATTTAATACCTTTTTTCATAACCATGTCTTGTACCCCCATTTGGATTATCACTTTTCGAATTCATTTTCTTTCGAACACAAATTCATTGTAGGACAACAATATTATGTGAGTGTTAAGCAATTTTTAATTTTAAGTAAATGACGATAATAACCCTTAAAATCTATGAATCCCAACATTTGCAGTTAAAGAATCCAACAAAAACCACACTAACTATGCTGTAATGTAAATTTATTCTTAACAATGTAAATTCAATGTAAATGTTTTTCTCTCTTTTTCCCTTTTAGTTAAAGTTATATTTACAATTCCGCTGTATTTTGTAACTTTTACACGCCTAATTTATGCACATTAAAAAGAATTTCAGTAATATTTTTTAGTACAACTAAATAAATTGGAACAATTCTAAAATTAAATGAATATTTTTAAAGTACTAATTGACAGCATCATCCAATGTAGTCTACTATATTACTAACAAAAAGTTTATCCAAGGAAACTTTTTAAACTAACACTAACAATATAGAGAAGAGGTAACTTTTATGGTATCGGCTAATACTAAACCCCTTTCCGATTTTAAAACAGGGGAATTTGTACAAATTGAGAAGATACAATTAGAAGGAACTATGAAACGACGTTTATTAGATTTGGGATTTATCCCTGGGGCAACGATTAAAGTATTGCAACGCAGTCCACTTGGAGATCCGGTCGCCTATCAAGTGAGCAACACAACTATTGCACTGCGAAAAGAAGAAAGTTCCCTTATTTTCGGGGTATTAATAGGAGATGATTTCAGATGAGCAAACATCGTATTGCTTTAGCTGGCAACCCGAATACCGGGAAAAGTACATTATTTAATACTTTGACAGGTTTAAAACAACATACTGGAAATTGGACAGGAAAAACTGTTTTAAAAGCTGAAGGAGAATATGAACATAACGGAAGTACTTATACATTAATAGATTTACCTGGAACTTACTCATTATACTCAAATTCCGCGGACGAAGAAGTGGCGAGGGATTATATTATATTTGAAAAACCAGAAGTAACTGTAGTTGTCCTAGACGCAACTGCTATGGAAAGAAATTTAAATTTAGCACTCCAAGTGATGGAAATGACAAACAATGTAGTCATTTGCATTAACTTAATTGATGAAGCCGAGAAAAAAGGTATTGTTATTGATGAAAAAAAATTAGCAAGATCACTTGGTGTACCTGTAGTTAAAATTTCAGCACGTAACCGAGTAGGCATTGGTCATTTACTAAATGTTATTGCAAAAGTATCAAATAAAAAACTAATTCCAACACCAATTAAAATTACTTACAGCGAAAAAGTCGAAAATATGATTCAAGAATTAGAACCACAAATTTATAAGGTGTTCGGTGATACGTATCCAGCACGTTGGATTGCGTTACGTATATTGGATGGAGATAAAAATTTCTTAACTACACTTCAAAAACACCATAATGAACCACTTGTAAGGGAGGTCATAATTAATGGAATCTCACTCAGCCAGTAAAGCTCTTCCATTAGACTATATTATTCAACATGCACAAACACTTTCAAATGAAGATATACGAGATGATATAGTCGGAGATATTTACCGAACATCTGCAAGCATATGTAAAGAATCCGTCCAATATACAAATACTGATAAATTATATCGTTCCGAAAAACTAGATAAAATTTTCACATCTCCAATCTGGGGATTCCCAATTATGCTCGGTATTTTATCTATTATTTTTTATCTTACAATCGCAGGCGCTAACGTACCATCTGATATGATTGCCGAATTCTTCGGATGGGCCGAAGGATATTTAACATCTTGGTTCCAAGCAGCGCATGCACCTGAATGGTTACATGGCATTTTAATACTTGGTTTATTCCGTGGTATCGGAGCTGTTATTAGCGTTATGTTACCACCTATGGCAATCTTTTTCCCTATGTTCGCGCTACTAGAAAACTACGGATACTTACCACGTGTCGCGTTTAATATGGACCGCTTATTCAAACGATCCGGCGCACACGGGAAACAATCTTTAACAATGGCAATGGGATTTGGTTGTAATGCAGCAGCCATTATGTCAACACGTATCATTGAATCACCACGTGAACGTATGCTAGCAATTTTAACGAACAACTTCGTTCCTTGTAACGGTCGCTGGCCTATGTTAATTTTAATGGCTTCACTATTTATGGCTGCTGGTTATACAGGCAGTATGCAAACATTGGTTACTGCTGGCGTTGTAGTTGGAATGGTTGTAATTGGTGTTATTATGACATTAACTGTTTCTTGGGTACTATCAAAAACAGCCTTAAAAGGGGTTCCAACTCACTACACACTTGAGTTACCTCCGTACCGCAAGCCAAAAGTTTGGAATACAATTGTTCGCGCAACACTCGATAAATCAATCTATGTTTTAAAACGAGCTATAGTTGTTGCTGCCCCTGCGGCTGCATTAACTTGGTTACTTGCTAACATTTTTATCGGTGACACAAGCTTACTTATGTATTTTGTAAACTTCCTAGATCCATTTGCTAAAATGTTAGGACTTGACGGGTTTATTCTAGCTGCATTCATTCTTGGACTACCCGCTAATGAAATTGTAATCCCAATTTTATTAATGTCTTACTTATCAACTGGGGCTTTAACTGAAATAGATGATTTTAATCAAATTAAAAATCTATTCCTAGAAAATGGTTGGACTTGGTTAACAGCGTTAAACACAATGTTGTTCTCACTTCTTCATTTCCCGTGTGGAACAACATTGGTTAACATATATAAAGAAACAAAAAGTGCAAAATGGACATTCTTATCGTTTGCAATCCCTACCGTTATCGCCATTGTTGTTACATTCCTCTCTACACAATTGGTACATTGGTTAGGGCTTGTATAAAGCAAAGCATACATAGAAGGTATCCCCCTTCACGTTTGCTTTGCACGAAAGAAACCTGAAAATCATTCAGGTTTCTTTTTTTGTACATCAGTATTCCACGGCTGTGCTCCATACGTTGTGAGTTTTTTATGAATAAAATATATAGCTCCTGGAAGAACTGCCATTAATATCGTGCAACTAATCCCTAAACCCGTAAACAACTTACATCACCTTATTTCACTCTTTTAGGTAAAGCCGAGCCTGAATGCTCAATCGTCGGGTGAACATGAACAGTAATTTCAGCTTTACTAAAGTAATTTTCGCCTTGATCCCAATTCTTACTTACCTTTTTCCACTCTTTATAATTATGTCGCTTATACACTTCCCCTAACTCTAATACATCTACCTTATATTTTTTTTGAACAAGTTTAATTGATTTTTGAATACGCTTCTCCATTTCTTCCGATATATCCTTCTCTAAACGCTTTTCATTCAAAACCTTTTTATGATCACTAAAATGCAACTCAGCTATTGTACCTTCCAGAGATAAATGAATATTAAACTTTGGTTTTGTAGCATTCGTTGTAGATACTTTAATTTTTCGACGCAACTTATGAATTTCATATGTAATAAGTTGATCCTTTTTACGAATGGTAAAAAAACCTCCAATTTTTTTACCTATTATATAATTCATCCCTAATGTTTCTTCCCCACTCAAGTTGCCTACACACTTATTATCCTTTCCACGAAACAATGCTGCACCGTCCATTTGCACCCCTTGTTTTGTTAGTTCAAGAATAGGTAATACAAAACTCCGGTTAGAGATCATCTTTTCCTGTACCTCACCAATTCTTGCAGCCTCAATCATTTGGGCATTTTTCGGAGGGTGTTCAGCTAACATATCAATATACTGCGCCGGTAAATTTTCAGGTTTTGCACTCTGTTTTAAAATAGATTCTGCATTTTTCTTTGAAACAAACAAACGAATATTTCTTCTCATTTCATGATCGCGAATATATACATCTAACGTATTTTGTAAAATGTATGGATGTGAAAGTAATTCTTCAGAGAAAATAATCACTTGTATATGAGGGAAAAATAATGTACGACTAATTTTTTTAGCGATTATTCTTATTTGTTCAAACACACTATCTGCTTTCGCACTAACATTAATATAATTTTCGCCATCTCCATCACCTTGTCCACCTTGCTGCGCTAACTTACTAGGAAGTACCATTTGATACGTCCCTTTCATAATTGGATTCGCTTTCTTCTCCTTCACGATATCATAAGCCGCTCCTACTACAAATCCTCTTTCTTCTATCTCTTCTAACTCAGAACACCCACTCATAAATCCAGTTAAAGTCATAACCATTATAATTTTAAGAAGGTGTTTCATTTCCACCATTCCTTCTTTTTATTTTATATACAATTAAAACGAGCAAAGGCGCTAACACAACAAACCCCATATCTATCCAAGCTAAATAAGTCCCATAACTTGATAAAGCATTCAAACTACTAGGTATCATATTCGCCATAAAAATAATAGGGGCACTTACGAAAATAAAAATATGTTTCTTCACTTTCGGAAACATAGCACAAAACAATAAAGATGCGACGTCATAATACATTGCTGTAGTGTTATAAATAGTAATAATCCAAGTCGTAAAAAAAATCGCATCGAACCTTTCTAAAAACCCTCCGCCAATTTCAATTTCTTTCCCTAATTCAATTGTTGGATATGTCAATCCACGTGTGGTCATATACGTAAAAACACTAATACAAGTTACATAAATTAAAATGTATGACAACACGTTTACCATCACCGCTTTCGCGACTGCCATTGGCGCTTTTTTCGCTGACTTATCATTCAGCAACACCGCATAAAATAAAGCTACTTCAAATCCAATAAACGTAAAAATAGAATTTTTAACTCCAACAGCATATTGACTTACTTTCGTTTGAAAAGCTGGTAGTAAATTATTTATTTCCATTAAATTTATATTCAATAAAGAAAGAAGTACTATCGCAATTAAAACAATAGGTAAGAATAAAACATTTAACCTTAATAAGGCTGCTCTTGATCCTGCTATTCCATAAATAACAACTAGCAAGAAGAAGAAAGACAGTAGTTGTATCGGTGTATCACTAAATAAATACGTTTGAGAAATAATTGAAATCATTCGCGATTCATATGCTGTCAAAGCAGCAAACGTTAATACTAAAATACTACTAATTGTGTATGCAACAGGCTTCGTCAAATGCGCACTCGTATATTGAACAAAATTTTGTTTCGGAAATAAGATCGCCACCCTCGTCACAAACCAACCTAAAACTGTACAGATCAATCCACCCAAAAGCAAAATAATCCAACCGTCCGAAAATAAAGTTTGGTTAGCGATATCTCTTGGCATAGACAATGCTCCTATACCAATAATGGTCGATGATACCGCAAACCCAATTTCCCGAGATCCAATCTCTTCATCGCCATACTCAAATGGTTTCAATTATTTTCGCTCCTTTGGACGTATTGTAGAATCTTTTGTTTGTAAGTACTCTGGTCTATCTTTCAACATCGATTTTGGCATGCGAATAAATTCTTCTTTCCAATCTTTATAAAATGCAGGAGCAATTGGAGTTGTATACGGTATACCAACGCTTGTTAAATTTGTAATATGAATAGCAAGTGCGATCAGAGCTAGAATAATCCCATACAAACCAAAAGCCGTTGCAGCTAATACAAAGACGAAAAGTAAAATTCGGAACGTAATTGTAATGCTATATACAGGAAGCGAAAATGTAGCAATCGCAGTAACTGCAATAATAATAACTAAAAATGGATTTACAATCCCTGCATTTACCGCAGCTTCTCCAATTACAAGACCTCCTACAATCCCTATCGTTTGTCCCATCGGTTTCGGCAATCGGATTCCAGCTTCTCGTATTAATTCCATAGTCAAGGCCATCATTAACGTTTCAATATACGCTGGAAACGGAACACCTTCCCTAGCACCTGCAATTGAATAAGCCAGTTTAGAAGGAATAAGTCCTTGATGGTAAGATACAAGTGCTACATACATAGCTGGTAACAAAACCGCAATTATACCTGAACCCATACGTAAAAATCGTAATAACGTTCCAATCACCCAGCGCTCGTAATGATCTTCTACAGATTGAAAAATATCAACAAATACGAGTGGCGCAATAAGAGCAAATGGGGATCCGTCTACCAAAATGGCTGCCTTTCCTTTCGCTAATGAGGCTATAATATTATCAGGCCTCTCTGTATTCAAAAACTGTGGAAATGGGGATAAATTATTATCCTGAATTAATTGTTCAATCGTACCTGTTTCCAAAACGACATCTGTCACTATTGATTGAAGACGGCGATCCAACTCTTTTACAATGTGAGGATTAATAATATCTTCTATATATACTAGGGTTACTTCTTTCTGCGATCGCTTCCCCATAATATAAGATTGGAACCTCAACTTTGGATCACGTAAACTACGTCGGATTAACATTTTATTCACATTAATATCTTCATTTAATCCGATCCTCGGTCCACGTATTAAATCTTCAGTTACTGGTGGTTCTAAACTTCTTTTTTCCCAAGCTCTACTATTAATCACGATAGCCGTTTGAATATTATCAATTAATATAACCGTATCTCCCGCTAAAATCGCATTCATAATGTCTGGAAACTTCGTCTTTACACCCACTTCTGCGATAGAAATAAAACGATCCAATAACGTTTGAACAACGGCTTCCTCACTTGGAATTTCTTCGTATTGCAGCGTACGAACGACATATTTATAAACATTATCCTTGTCTGTTAATCCACATAAAAACACAACCGCACAACGTGTAAAACTCCCAGCAAGAGCAACTTCTCTAATTGTTAAATCATTAGGTGAACCTAACTCATCCCTAATTTCTTTCATAACTTCAAATAAGTTACCTTCAAGCTCTAACAATTTCCCCACCTAACTTCCTTTTCAACAAGTTTTTAGTTAGATTCCGCTAATAGAAGAAAATATATACAAAAAAGAGCTATCTCTTTTCAAAGATAGCTCTAATAAACGAATTACTTTTCTACTATTATGCTGTTTTTCTTTATAGATACACTTTTTGTAAATCCACTAACTACAAACATCACAATCATATTAATTAACAATGCGACTATACCTACATTTAAATCTTTTATAGACTGCGGAAAACTCGGAAACATCGTAGCTATATTAGAGCCCGATAAAGTGATATATGCAACAACTAATAACCCCATTCCCATTCCTGCAATCGCTCCTTGCTTTGTAATAACCTGACGTGGAAACAAGCTACATACAAGTGCAGGGAAAAGTTGTGTAACAATACTGTACCCCATTAATAGAAGGGCTCCTATTGTTTCTCCTCCTTTAAATGTAAATAAAACTGCTACGAGCGTTACTACAGGTACAAATAACTTTGCAGCTTTAGCAACTTGTCTATCTGAAGCAGATGGAACCATCGTTCGATAAATATTTTTCGCTAACAGTGTAGAAGCCGCCATAACAAGCATAGAGCCTGGAACTAACGCCGTTAATACTCCCGCACTACCAATAATTCCAATAAACCAAGGATCAAAAGTTTGTAAAGCAAGACGGAATAACGAAAGATCCACATCCGCTCCCTTTAACCCAGGAACTTGCAATATAGCAGCAAACCCTGCAAAAAATACGAAAAGTAACACTAAAGAATACAATGGCATAATTGCTGCATTTTTACGAAATACTTTTTCATTTTTTGCAGAAAAAGCAGAAGCAAATGTATGAGGCCACATATAAAAACCTAGGGCCGTTAATATAATAGTAGAAACAAACCAAGAAATACTCATTCCTTCTTCAGGTAAAGATAAAAATCCCGGCTTTGCTGCTTCTACAGCCTCAAACATAGGCTGAAATCCTCCATAATAATGATACGGTAAATATATACCTAAAAACATAACGATAAACAGTATCATAATATCCTTCAAAGCAGCCGTCCAAGCCGAACCGTGTATACCTGAAACCATTACATATATAGTTATAACAATAGCACCAATCCATACTGCAACAACAGGTGACACCCTTCCGTAAGAAGCTTCTGAAACGATAATCCCCAGTCCCTTTAACTGTAAAACAAGATATGGGATGATGGAAACAACACCAACAACTGAAACAATAAGTCCAAGCGCTTTACTTCTATATTTCTTCGCAAAAAAATCCGACTGCGAAACAAGGTTATGCTCTTTCGCATACTTCCAAATTGGTGGTAATAAAAAATACGATAAAAGATAAGCTAAAGCACCATATCCCAAAATATAAAAGGTAGGTGCTCCTTTACTATACGCCCAGCCGCTTCCCCCTAAAAATGTAAACGTCGTATAAATCTCACCTGCCATCAGGAGAAAAACAAAAATAGTGCCAAATCCTCTTCCCCCAACTGACCATTGCTCTAAATTCATATCTTTTCCATGTTGTGCCCGAATCCCTAAAAATAGTGCGAGAAACAAAAATAAAATAATGATAAGTAATGCAGTCATTTTACATCCTCCTTATTAGCGGGATCAAACACGTACACAAGCCCCATACAAAGAGATGTAATAAACACTGATAATAATACCCAAAATAATAAAAATGGCATCCCTAATACGTAAGGAGTAACTGAATTCGCAAATATTGGCCCAACTACTAAACAAAGAACTGGAATAAGCGCTAGGATGTATATTTTCTTCATCTCATTCTCCTTTACTTATAAAATTCATAATGGCTGATACAAAGACTTCCACTCCAATCGGTAATGCATCTTCATCAATTGTAAAACGAGGATGATGATGAGGATATATAATACCTTTCTCTTTATTTCCCGCTCCGATAAAAAAGAATGTCCCTGGTACCTTTTGTAAAAACGCCGAAAAATCTTCTCCAGCCATCGTCGGCTGCAAACGAACAACTCTATCTCTTCCATAAAGTTGTAATGCCGTTTGTTCAATAAGCTCTGTAACTTCATAATTATTTACAACTGGTCGATATCCATATTCATAAGAAAACGTATATTTCGCTCCGTAAGATTCCGTAATATGCTTCACAATCCGCTCAATCTTCTTCTCTGTTTCACCTCGTAACTCATGTCTTAAACTTCGCACTGTCCCTTCAATCTCCGCTTGCTCTGGTATTACATTATGAGTTGTCCCCGCATGAAATTGAGTAACGGATATTACGAGAGAATCTAATGGATTCGTGAGGCGAGATACAATTTGCTGAAGTTGCGAAACGACTTGTGTACCGATTGCGATACTATCCACCGTTTCATGAGGGATTCCAGCATGTCCACCTTTTCCCTCTATCCTAATTTTAAAAACATCCGGTGCAGCCATTGCAGGACCATAAATAACGCCTATTTTCCCAACCTCTAACGACGCCCAAAGGTGAGCACCAATGATATAATCCACACCTTCCATTACACCTGCCGCAATCATCTCCTCTGCACCACCAGGAAAATTTTCTTCAGCATGTTGGAATAGAAAACGAATCTCCCCTTTAATCTTCTCTCTTGCTTCTACTAACTTATATACAACCCCAAGTAATATCGCTATATGTCCATCATGACCACACGCATGCATCACACCTTTATATGTAGAAATAAAATCAAACTCATTTTCTTCATGAATAGGAAGAGCATCCATATCGGCTCGAACCGCAACTGTTTTGCCCGGCTGTTTACCTACTAACTTTGCCATCACACTATATTTAGTCGGCCGTGACACTTCTAAATATGGGCATTTCCGAAGTATATCGAACACAAACTGCGATGTTTTTTCTTCTTGAAAAGATAACTCTGGATACTTATGAAAATGCCTTCTCCACTCAACTAACTGATTTTTTGACAAAACAAGTTCCTTTGCAACATCCATACCCCTTCACTCCTTCTTCACCAAGTTAAATGTTATTATAACGCGAATTGTTAACTTTTAAAAGAATATTCTGAATTTTCAATTATGATAAACCAAAAAGAAAAAGCCATCCAAAAGATGACTTTTTCTTTATTATAAAATAGTAATCGCTTGTTTTCCCATTTGCTCCCAAGCTTTCTCAAATTCTGCTCGTGGAACAGCCAAACGTGGATTATTTTTCAGAGGATCATTTACATATACAAAGTTTTGATCATATCCAATTACTACTGCACTATGCTCATAATATGTAATTTTCACTTCGCCTGAACTCGTATTCCATGTTTCAAAACTACTTTCAGCTAGCGGCTTAAACGTCGTATTAATAATGACCCATACCGGGGAGCCAGAACTAATTACTTTATATATATCTTGCATGTCTCTACCTGTTAAATTAATTACTTTTTCAGGAACATATTTTTCTGCTAAATCAAAGATTGGTTTATTGTATACACCATATCCAGGCTTTGCCTTTGTATAAATATTTCCTACAAACCCCTCGTAAGGATTTCCACGCAAACCATTTTGTTCAAATGGAACACGATAAATTTCGCTAGCAAGTTGCATCTTATCTACTTGTACACCTTTATATTGCAGCAACATAGCTAAACTTGTCACTTCACATCCTCGAGGTAATTCTGGTAATTGTTTAATAAACGGAACATCTTCAATCATAGCTGCTTCTTTCATTTCAGATAGAAACTCTAAGCGTAAAACTTGCGCCTTTTGCATGATTTTATCTTTCCCTATAAAAAATGCAGCAGCAAGTATAATACCAAAAACAAAAAGATATTTTAACTTTTTCATTATAAACAAAACTCCATTAATTATTATTTTACAGACACAACTCTTATCATTGTACCCTTCTTCTTACTAGTTTGCTAGAAAGATCATGTGAATTATCGCTCATAGAATTAATTATAAAAATTCTAATTATTTTTAATAAAAAGAAAAATAAATATACATTTCCAGAATATTTTGCTAAAATCAAAATTGTTAACATGGTGAAGATATCACCATGTTAACAAACATTCTTAGAGTATTTAGTCATAGTTCATTTTTTACATACTCCATTCATTTCATAGCAAATAAACCGAGTGTGTGTTGCATCCCCCACTAATGATTAAAAACTCAGAATAAAATGAAGTTCACACATTCAAGAAAATACGAGGTGAGGGGCATATGAATCAACAAATTGAACAAACAAATTTAAAACGAACAATGAAAAGTAGACACCTATTTATGATTGCACTCGGTGGTGTTATCGGAACCGGGCTATTTATGGGATCTGGTCAAATCGTCCATAATGCCGGACCTGGTGGCGCTATTCTTGCATTTTTAGTCGGTGGATTTGTTATGTATTTAACGATGTTATGTCTTGGTGAATTATCTGTTGCTATGCCAGAAGCAGGTTCATTCCAAAGCTATGCAAGCAAATTCATTTCACCTGGTTTTGGATTTGTTGTCGGTTGGATGTATTGGTTAAATTGGGCTGTTACAGTTGGCGTAGAGTTAACAACTGTAAGTATTTTAATGAAACGCTGGTTTCCAGACGTTTCTTCATGGATTTGGTGCGTTACATTTGCAGCAGCGCTCTTCCTCGTAAACGCTTTATCAGCAAAAGCATATGCAGAAGCAGAGTTTTGGTTCGCAAGTGTAAAAGTTGCAACAATCGTTATTTTCATCGTACTTGGTGGCGCTGTTATGTTCGGTTTACTAGACTTTAATGGAAAGCCAGCTCCGATGCTTCATAATTTCACTGAAAATGGCGGGCTATTTCCAAACGGTGCATTAGCTGTTCTTCTTACGATGATTACAGTAAATTACTCCTTCCAAGGAACAGAATTAATCGGAATCGCTTCAGGAGAAAGTGAAAATCCTGAAAAAACAATTCCAAAAGCGATCAAAAATACAATTTGGCGAACTCTCTTCTTCTTCGTCTTAGCGATATCAGTTGTTGTAGGTTTACTCCCATGGCAAGAGGCTAATCTAGTCGAAAGTCCGTTTGTACTTGTTTTTGATGTAGCCGGGGTCCCATATGCAGCAGACATTATGAACTTTGTTATTATTACAGCTGTATTATCCGTTGCTAACTCTGGTCTATACGCAAATTCTCGTATGCTGTGGGCGATGGCAAAACAAGGAATGGCAAGCCCAGCATTTACGAAATTAACTAAAAAAGGTGTACCGCTAAATGCATTAATTTTCAGTCTGATTTTTGCTAGCCTTTCCTTATTAACAAGTGTATTTGCGGCAGATACTGTCTTTCTAGTTTTAACATCTATTGCAGCAATGGCTGCCGTTGTCGTTTGGATGTCAATTGCCGCTTCACAGTTTTTCTTCCGTAGAAATTTCGTGAAAAATGGTGGCGACATAAATGATTTAAAATATCGTACACCGCTCTATCCGCTAGTTCCAATCGTGGCGTTCTTACTCAATTTCATTACATTTGTTAGTTTGGCTTTCATTCCAGATCAAAGAATTGCTCTTTATTGTGGCATTCCATTTATGATTATTTGTTACATTTTATACCAAGTTAAATATAAAAAAATTGTCACACTTGAACAGCCACGAACTATCACACAAAAAATAAACTAAATATACAAAATATTCAGCTATCTTTCTTATGATAAGATAGCTTTTTTCTATTTCTTGGATATCCTGGTATAACTTTATTTATCTTAAAATTTTCACAATCACGTTTTTCTCTGGAAAATAGTTTACAATGTAATCAAGTTACAAATGATATTCACCTTAAAAAGTGTGCATTTGTGTCTATTTTTTAACAATATATCAAAAACTATTGCCTTCTATAAATTAATAGGTTTATATTGTTTTATTGGCATAGTTTCAATCCAAGGAGAAAGGAGATTTTCAATCGTGCAACTAAAGAAAGCGTTTTGGAAGTTGGCTTCGCTTCTTCCGTTATCATTACTTCTGTTCCTCGGTGGCTGTGATAAAAAACTCGCAGTATTAAATCCGCAAGGACCTGTTGCAAAAGCACAGTATGATTTAATTGTTTGGTCATTCTTGCTTATGTCATTAATTATCGCAATTGTATTCATTCTGTTTACAGTCATCTTGATTCGTTATCGTGAAAAACCAGAGAATATGGACTATGAGCCACCTGAACAACACGGTAACACATTACTAGAAATTATTTGGACGCTTGTTCCTGTTATTATCGTTATCGCATTATCGATTCCAACAGTAAAAGCAACTTATGCTTCGGAAGAGGTTCCGAAAGAGTCCAAACATATTAAACCAGTTGAAATTTATGTTACATCTGCAAACTGGAAATGGTTATTCAGTTACCCAGAGGAAAAAATTGAAACCGTTAACTATTTAAATATCCCAGCTGGTGTACCAATTCAATTCAAACTGACTTCTGTCGGCCCAATGAATGCTTTCTGGGTACCAGAACTTGGTGGTATGAAGTACACAATGGATGGCATGATTATGGATCTTTATTTACAAGCTGATAAGCCAGGTTCTTACCTAGGCCGTAGTGCGAACTTCTCTGGTGAAGGATTCACACACATGGAGTTCGAAGTTGAAGCAAAAACTAAAGAGAAATATGACAAGTGGGTTAAAGAAGTACAAGAAAAGGCTGATAAGTTAACCGAAGAGAAGTACAACGAAATTATTAAACCTGGTGTAGTTGGACGCATGACGTTCTCTAGTCACCACTTAAGTTATGTAGATCCAAAATCACTTGAATATTGTGATTACAACTACTACAAAAACAAAAAATAATAGCTATTATTCCAACAGATTGGAGTGAACACAGTGAAGCTTGATGAATTCTTTGTCACAGGTGACCCGATTATTTACGGTGCAGACGCTTCTATCGTTCTTGTGACATTAGCAATCATTTTCGTACTAACAAAGTATAAAAAATGGAAATGGCTTTGGGACGAATGGTTGACAACTGTTGACCATAAAAAAATCGGAGCCATGTATATTATTTCTGCGGTTATCATGTTATTCCGTGGTGGTATGGATGGTTTAATGATCCGTGCACAGTTAACATTCCCAGAAACAACTTATTTAAACGCTGAACACTATAACGGAATCTTTACAACGCATGGTACAGTAATGATTCTTTTCATGGCAATGCCATTCGTTATGGGATTAATGAACCTTGTAGTACCATTACAAATTGGTGCTCGTGACGTTGCATATCCGTTCTTAAATGCTTTAAGTTTCTGGTTATTCTTTGTCGGAGCAATGTTATTCAACATCGCTTTCGTAATCGGTGGTTCTCCAGACGCTGGGTGGACTTCTTACTTCCCAATGGCAGGTACAGAGTTTACTTCAGGCGTAGGAAATAACTACTACGCAATTGCATTACAGATTTCAGGTCTCGGTACGCTAATGACCGGTATTAACTTCCTTGTTACTATCTTAAAAATGCGTACACCTGGTATGACTTTAATGAGAATGCCAATGTTTACTTGGTCAATCTTAATTACAACAATTATCATTATTTTCGCTTTCCCAGTATTAACAGTTGCTCTTGCATTAATGACATTTGACCGTCTATTCGATGCTCACTTCTTTACGATGGCGAGCGGCGGTATGCCGATGTTATGGGCCAACCTGTTCTGGGTATGGGGTCACCCTGAAGTATATATCGTTATTTTACCGGCATTCGGTATTTTCTCTGAAATCATTAGTACATTCTCACGTAAGCGTCTATTCGGTTACAGTGCGATGGTATACTCAATGGTTGCAATTTCTTTACTAAGTTTCGTCGTATGGCTTCACCACTTCTTCACGATGGGTGCAGGTCCAGCGGTTAACTCATTCTTCTCGATTTCGACAATGGCGATTTCGATTCCAACCGGGGTTAAGATCTTTAACTGGTTGTTTACACTGTATAAAGGACGTATTCGTTTTACAGTTCCAATGCTTTGGTCATTGGCATTTATTCCAAACTTCGTAGTCGGTGGGGTTACAGGGGTTATGCTTGGAATGGCAGCAGCTGATTATCAATACCATAACAGCTACTTCCTAATTGCTCACTTCCACTACGTATTAATCGCAGGTACAGTATTCGCTATGCTTGCTGGATTCACATTCTGGTATCCAAAAATGACTGGTCATATGTTAAATGAACGCCTAGGTAAATGGACATTCTGGATCTTTATGAGCGGATTTAACATCTGTTTCTTCCCAATGTACTTCTTAGGTTTAGACGGTATGACTCGTCGTATGTACACTTACTCTGAAAGTCTTGGATGGGGATGGCTAAACCAAATCGCATCTGTTGGTGCGGTAATGATGGGTATTGGCTTCCTACTTCTTTGCTACAACGTAATTTGGAGTGCACGTCACGGTGAACGTGACACAACTGGAGATCCATGGGATGGTCGTACACTTGAATGGGCAACTCAATCTCCTGTACAACATTACAACTTCG
Organism: Bacillus cereus G9842; assembly: GCF_000021305.1. Lineage (GTDB taxonomy): Bacteria > Bacillota > Bacilli > Bacillales > Bacillaceae_G > Bacillus_A > Bacillus_A thuringiensis_S. Next base: position 694,610 of record NC_011772.1, on the reverse strand, counting down.
CAAAGCTTCCTGAAATTAAAGAAGCTGATGCTTTCTGGTACATGAAAAAACGCGGAGAAACAGTTACACCAGCAGCAGAAGATATCAAACCAATTCACATGCCAAGTAACTCTGGTGTGCCTATTATTGCGTCTTTATTCTTCGGTCTTGCAGGTTTCGCATTAGTATTTAGCTGGTTCTGGCTTGCAGCAATCGGTGGTATTGGTATTTTAGCTTGCTTAATCTATCGTTCATTCGATTATGACGATGGTTACTACGTAAGTGTTGATGAAATTAAAGAAACAGAACATATAGCATGAGAGGTGAAATGACATGGCGGCTTTAGATAAAAGCTTACCTTTGGAATATCAATCCGAACAAAGCAGATTGAATATCCTAGGATTCTGGATTTTTCTTGGGGCTGAAATTATGCTGTTCGCAACACTTTTCGCCTCTTATCTAGTCCTTGCTGGTCGTACGGCAGATGGCCCAACTCCAGCGCAACTGTTTGAACTTAAAACGCTTTTAATTCAAACATTACTACTTTTAACAAGTAGTTTCACATGTGGTATCGTAATTCACGAAATGCGTAAGCACAACCAAAAAGCGATGCTTGGATGGTTCGTCCTTACATTACTTTTAGGTGCAGGTTTCCTATTCTTCGAGATTGAAGAGTTCATTATGTATATTGGTGAAGGCGCAACAATTCAAACAAGTGCTTTCCTATCTGCATTCTTCGTTCTTCTTGGAACGCATGGAGCCCACGTAACAGGCGGTATCATTTGGGCAATTTGTGTTATTATCCAAATTTTAAAACGAGGTCTAACACCAGTTACAGCTCGTAAAGTATTCATTATCAGCTTATACTGGCATTTCCTTGACCTTGTTTGGGTCTTCATTTACACACTAGTTTACTTGAACGGGATGGTGGCGTAAATGGCTCAAAACAACAATCAAGCAAATGGGCATGCGCATAGCGGATTCCCTTGGTCACACGTTTTCGGATTTATTTTATCGCTTGCATTAACGTTTCTAGCGTTATACGTGGCACTTTACACAACATTGCCACTTTCAACAGTCTTAACAACTATTATCATCATGGCTGTTGCGCAAGCATTGTTACAATTAATTATGTTCATGCATTTAAAAGAAGGAGAAGGAAGAGTTCAAATTCTTACAATGATATACAGTTTCTTCGTTGCAACTGCAACAGTTGGTTTAACTGTATGGATCTTCTTCTCAATGTAATGTACATGAAAAAGACTGCTGAGATTCCTCAGCAGTCTTTTTTTATCCCCTCCCCTATTACATCCACATTACGGAATTAACAACAGAATCATGAAAAATATACTTATTATGACAAATGTTAAGAAAAGTCTTTCTTTATGAAATCGAATCCATATGCGTTGCTTTTCTACCTATTATATGGCTAAATAGGTACTATATTTATTTGAAGGGAGAGAACGCAATGGAACATCATACTTCTGTTCTATCACTTATGGTTATCGTTGCAATCGCGTTTTTCGTTCCCCTTTTGTTACAACGCTTTAAATTAAAAGCACTTCCTGTTGTCGTTGCAGAAATTATTGCAGGAATCTTTGTAGGTAAAAGTGGGTTTAATATTATTGAGCCAGATATATGGCTTCAAGTTTTATCAACATTAGGATTTATCTTCCTCATGTTCTTAAGCGGTTTAGAAATTGATTTTTCTATCTTTAAACAAAAAGGGAAAAAAAATACGACAAACGAGCCAAATACATTTCAAGCAGCAAGCATTATCTTCTTATTTATTTTCATCTTATCTTATGCCCTATCATTACTATTCGTATGGCTAGGATTCGTAGATAATGCAATGTTCATGACTTTAATTATTTCAACTATTTCTTTAGGTGTTGTTGTACCAACATTAAAAGAGAACAACCTAGGAAAAACTGCAATCGGACAAATCATTTTATTAGTTGCTGTTATTGCAGACTTAGTTACAATGATTTTACTCGCTGTTTTCGTCGGATTAAATTCCGAAAGCGGCCAAAGTATGTGGCTCTTACTTCTTCTATTCGGTGCCGGTATTGTCATTTACTTTATTGCAAAACGCTTTAAAAACATTCCATACTTAGATAGTTTAAAAGCTGGTAGTGTACAAATTGATACACGGGCTGTTTTTGCACTCATTTTAATCTTAGTTGGTTTATCGGAATCTGTTGGAGCAGAAAATATTTTAGGTGCCTTCTTAGCAGGCGTACTTGTATCGTTATTATCACCAAATGAAGATATGGTTGAAAAACTTGATTCCATCGGCTATGGTTTCTTCATCCCTATTTTCTTCGTAATGGTTGGTGTAAATCTAGAGGTATGGTCTATTTTCAAAGAACCTTCTAGCATGCTAATGATCCCAATCTTAATTGTAGGACTCTTTATTTCAAAACTCTTACCATCACTCGTCTTACGAAAATGGTATCCACGTAATATCGTACTTGGAAGTGCAATTTTATTAACATCGACACTTTCTTTAGTTATTGCAGCTGCACAAATTGGTGAAAAACTGGGGATTATCAGTCCAAGTTTATCTGCCTCTCTTATTTTAAGCGCAGTTATTACTTGTATTTTTGCACCTATATTATTTAAAAAAATGTTCCCAAAAGTAGAAACACCAAAACCAAAAGTAGCTATTATTGGCGCGAGCAGAATTACCCTTCCGTTATCACTAGATTTAAAACGAGAAGATTATGACGTAACGCTATATATGATGCGTCAAAACAAAATAAATGATGAAGAAGCGAAATCACATGACTTTCCTATCGTGAAATTAGATGACATCACAATTGCATCATTAACTGAACAAACAGCATTTGATGCAGATCGCGTCGTTGTTGCAACAAGCGATGATGAACAAAACTTATTATTGGCAGAACATGCAAAAGAGCTAGGTGTTGAACATGTTATTGCAAGTGTAGAAGATCCACTTCTACAAGAAAAAGCAACGCAAGAACATATCGCTGTATTCTCAACAATTAACTCTACACGTATTTTATTACGTGCACTTATTGATAAACCTAGTCTCGTTCGCTTAATTACAACAGCAAACGAAACAGTACGCGAAGTTGAACTGCGCAGCAATAAATATAACGGCATTGCGCTTCGCCGCCTCCCGTTTTTAGGTGATGTACTTGTCATTCAAATCTACCGCGGTAATAAAGCATTAATACCACATGGTGATACAAGACTACAACACGGTGATACATTACTTGTAACAGGTTCAAAAGAGCATATCGATACACTAAAAAACATATTAGAGTAAAAAAAATGCCCCCCACATAATTGAGGGGCATTTTTTAATTTTCATATGGTAAAATGTTACTATCACATATTATGAGGATGGATTACATTATGTCTATTGTAACTTTAGCTCTCTTATTATTAGCAGAAGTACTCGTCGCCATTATTCTCATCGGTGTTAGCATTGAAATTTGCAGCTATGGTTGGAAAAAATCAAATGGAGTTAAATACTCATGCCTTTTTCTTTCACTCCTTCTAGGAACCGCTAGTATACTCGGCCTTCTCGCTGCACCTGCATACTTCTTTATACAACTTATAGAAAAAGGTTTATAAGAAAGGATGATAATATGATTACTGTGCAGTATATTGATGCATCCGAGACACACTTATTACGCCAAGCGGTGTTGCGTCCCAATCAGTCCCTAGCAGACTGTAAATACTCTTCTGACTACGAAAAAGACACATTCCACTTAGGTGCCTTTATAAACGATGAGTTAATTAGCATCGCTTCCTTCTCAAAAGAAATATATCCTGATTTGCAAAATGGTATCCATTATAGACTACGAGGAATGGCAACATTACCTAACTTTCGGAACAAAAGAGCTGGAAGCTCCTTAATTCAGACGGCAGAACAAATTTTAAAAGAACGGAAAGCAAACATTCTATGGTGTAATGGCCGTATTACTGTAACTGACTATTACAAGCGATTAGACTTTCAGGAGCATGGTGAAATCTTTGAAATTGAACCGATTGGCCTTCATAAAGTTTTGTATAAAAAGATATAAGAAAAGCTTTCCTCAATACGGGAAAGCTTTTCTTATATTTCAATCTTCACTTTTTATCTTTTTCATATATATGTAGATAAATAAACTAGGAACTAAAAAACAAGCAAACATAATAAGTGCTGTTATACTTATTTCTTTTATCGAGATATCTGGTGTTACAATGATACAAACAGCTAATATCCCAATAATAATACCTACTGGAATTAATAATAATTTCATGAAATAGCTACGTGACACTCCGCCTGTGTGCTCATATACCTCTACAGAATGTTTTAAATTTAAGAAGTTAATAACTACGATCCCGCCAATAAATATCATTAATAAATCCGAAACACTTTCATATCCTGCCTCTTGCAAGACATAGCGGTAAAAGATGATAGCTAGTATGACGATATTTTGTAAGATGAAAGCCAATCTAATATGTTTTAACCCTTCAATCATTAAACGTTCATCTTTCACGATTTTCATCCTATCACTCCTTTTCCTCCCAAAACAACTCATTCAACGTTTTATCTACTGCATAACAAATTTTCAAACATAAATCTAAAGATGGATTGTATTTCCCCTTCTCAATTAAACTAATCGTTTGCCTTGTAACGCCTACTTTTTCTGCTAATTGTTGCTGTGTTAAATCTAACTGAACACGCGCGACTTTTATTTTACTTACAGCCATTCATGTTCCTCCTCCACCTTTATTGTAACATATATATTCCTTTAAGTAATTTATATTTTACAAAACCAATTAAGTTTTCACCTTATTCCAATTAGTGCGGGCTAATACACAGTGGGGATCCTCCCTACTGCCTATAGTCTCACTTTATTATACACAAAAAAGGAGCCTCTCATAAGAAGCTCCCTCTCCTATATCTATATTATAAGAATAAATGACATCCAAATAAAATTGTAAATAAGTATAGTAATGGATGTACTTCCTTTCCTTTACCCTTCACAATTTTCAAAACTGGATATACTAAAAATCCAATTGCGATTCCATTTGCAATACTAGATGTTAACGGAATACCTATAAAAATCAAAAATGCTGGTAACGCATCTTCAAATTCATTCCAATTAATATCTCGAATGCTTTGTGCCATTAAACTACCTACTATAATTAATGAAGGAGCTGTAATAGCGGCCACACTTGATAAAGAAGCAATAACAGGACTGAAAAATGCCGTTATAATTGTTAGACCAACAACTACAATCCCTGTTAATCCAGTTTTCCCACCTGCAGCAATACCTGCTGACGATTCAATCGTCGCTGCTGTTGGGCTTGTTCCAAAGATAGAACCTGTAGTCCCTCCAATTGCATCTGCAATAAACGCTTTACCAAAACGCTTCTCTGTATTGTCTGTAATTAAACCTGCTTGTTTAATTAAACCAAGTAATGCACCTGTTGTATCGAATAAAAGTACAAGTAAAAATGAAAATACAACACCATATAATCCGTATTCAATTACATCTGAAAATGCATTGGTTGGGTTTGAAACGATAATACCCTCTGGCAAATGAGGCATCGCCACAATTTTATCAGCAAACTTCAATTGCCCTGTAAAGAAGGCGATAATTCCTGTCACAATCATACTAATAAATAATGCACCACTCACACGTAATGCCATTAATACCGCCGCTAATATTAAACCAATTAAAGTTAAAATAACAGCTGGAGAATGAAAATCACCAATCGTAACTAAATTAGACGGATGATCTACGATAATTCCAGAAAGGCGCAATCCAATAAAAGCAATAAATAGTCCAATTCCACCTGCAATTGCATGCTTTAAACTATCAGGAATTGCTAAAATTAACTTTTGCCTAAACGAAGTAAAAGATAATAAAAGAAAAATAATCCCCGTTACAAATACAGCTGAAAAGGCAACTACATATGTAATCCCTTCTGCCTTCTGTACAACAGAATAAGCAAAATATGCATTCATTCCCATAGCTGGAGCAATAACAATCGGGTAATTCGCGAAAATTGCCATACCTACTGTTCCAACAACGGTGGCAATAATTGTTGCTGTAAACGCTTGGTCAAATGGTACACCTGCATCAGATAATATTTTTGGATTGATGACAAGAATATACGCAAATGTAAAAAAAGTTGTGATGCCAGCTAAAAACTCTTGCTTCACAGAAGTGTTATATTTTTGTAATTGAAACATGCTTATGTACCCTTCCTACACCTGAATTATTATCACACATTCTTTTCTTACTAGTATGTGAGAAAATATAATACTTAATCTTAACAATCAATAAAAAGAAGAGTCAATATATTCCCTAATAGTTCGAATTTTAAGTTTAAGTCTGACAAGTACAGATGTAGTACAGTTCATTATGATTATTTTTGTAGCATAACAGATAGAAATGTTTTATAATTTGAAATAGTTAAATATTTAGCAAACGCATTCAAATATCGTTCACTCTACAAGGGGGATTCTTCTTATGCAGCACACAAACAAATCTGGAACTTTAAATCGTGGTTTAAAAGAACGACATATTACTTTAATGTCACTTGGCTCAGCTATTGGTGTTGGGCTATTTTTAGGATCCGCTTCCGCTATTAAACTAGCCGGTCCTTCTATTTTACTAGGCTATATGATTGCCGGACTCGTTATTTTTTTCATTATGCGAGCTCTCGGGGAAATGGCAATTGAACAACCTGTTGCCGGTTCTTTTAGTAAATATGCATATGATTATATCAGCCCACTCGCTGGTTATATTACTGGTTGGAATTACTGGTTCTTATGGGTTGTTACTTGTATGGCTGAAATTACAGCAGCTGGTATTTACATGCAGTACTGGTTCCCAGATATCCCGCGCTGGACTTGGGCATTACTTGCTCTATTGTTAATGAGCGCTTTTAACTTCTTATCGGTAAAAGTATTTGGAGAACTTGAGTTTTGGTTTGCTCTCATTAAAATTGTCACAATTATCTGTATGATAGTAGTCGGAGCTGGTATTATTTTATTCGGATTCGGAAACGGTGGTATCGCTACTGGTATTTCAAACCTTTGGTCACATGGCGGCTGGTTCCCAAATGGTTTTTCTGGGTTACTACTCTCCATGCAGATGGTACTATTCGCTTATTTAGGCGTTGAATTAATCGGTGTTACAGCTGGTGAAGCTCAAAATCCGAAGAAAACACTCGCAAAAGCAATTGATAACGTGTTTTGGAGAATATTACTGTTCTACGTAGGAGCTCTATTCGTTATGATGGCAATTTATCCATGGAACGAACTTGGTGAGAAAGGAAGCCCATTCGTATTAACATTCCAGCAAATTGGTATCGCAAAAGCAGCAGGTATTATTAATTTTGTCGTATTAACAGCAGCTCTTTCTTCTTGTAACGGTGGTTTATTTAGTACAGGCCGTATGCTATTTACATTAGCTCAGCAGAAAAAAGCTCCTGAAAGATTTGGTCGTTTAAATAAAAACGGCATTCCAAGCCAAGGAATTGTAGCAACTGCTATCGTTTTACTCATTGGTGTTATATTAAACTATCTCGTACCTGCAAAGGTATTTACATGGCTTACTAGCATTTCAACTTTCGGCGCAATTTGGACTTGGGGAATTATATTAGTTGCTCAAATTAAATTCCGTAAAAGCTTACCTACTCAAAATAAACAAAAGTTATCATATAAAATGCCTTTATACCCATTAAGCTCATATTTCTCACTCGTTTTCCTTGTATTAGTACTAGGTATAATGGCGTATTCAGAAGATACACGAATTGCATTGATTGTCGGCCCAATTTGGCTTATCGGCTTAGCAATCGTATATTACATGAAAGGGTTTCATAAGATTGATGAAACACCTAACTCAAAAATTAGTTAAGCAAAACACCCCTTCCTTATTACTTGGAAGGGGTGTTTTTATATCTATATAAATATTTCTCAACAAAATTCACGGTATTTTTACAATCTTTTAATATTTTTTATGTTTTCCGTCTTTATTTTTACAGAAAAATAAATTACATTATTAAAGCACATATATTTATTATTAGGGGGATTCTTCTATGAAGAATAAAAAATGGATTACATTTTCTTTAGCAACAGCAATTACACTAAGTATAGGGACCTCGTTCATACCGTCTACTTATGCCGAAAGCTCTGTAGACCCAGCTCCTGAAATTGCTGCAAAAGTTGTAAATCAAAACAATGGGAAGAAAGTATTATTCGATAATACACACGGTCAAACTGCTGGGACAGCTGACTGGGTTATTGACGGCGGCTTTTCTGACTTCGGAAACGGCATTGCAAAAAACGGATATCACGTAAAAGAACTTCGTAAATCAACACCTATTACGTACGAAGACTTAAATGGTTACAATGTATTTATCGTTCCAGAAGCTAATATTCCTTACAAAAAATCTGAGCAGGACGCTATGTTACAATATGTAAAAAATGGTGGTAGTATCTTCTTTATTGCCGATCATTACAATGCGGATCGTAATAAAAATCGCTGGGACTCTTCTGAAGTATTTAATGGATATAGACGCGGTGCTTGGGATAATCCAGCAAAAGGAATGTCTAATGAAGAAGCAAATTCACAAGCTATGCAAGGAGTAGAAAGCTCTGATTGGCTATCTGACAACTTCGGTATTCGCTTCCGCTACAATGCACTTGGTGATGTTTCAGCGAAAACAATTGTATCGCCTGAACAATCTTTCGGAATTACAAAAGGTGTTTCTTCTGTAGCAATGCATGCTGGTTCTACTCTAGCAATTACAAACCCAAAACTAGCAAAAGGACTTGTTTACCTTCCAGAAAATCCATCAAAATGGAATAACGCTGTTGATAGTGGCGTTTATAATGGCGGTGGTATTGCAGAAGGCCCATATGCTGCAATTGCAAAAATAGGACTTGGAAAAGCTGCCTTTATTGGTGACTCTTCTCCTGTTGAAGATGCAACGCCAAAGTACGTTCGTGAAGATTCTGGCCAAACAAAGAAAACTTACGATGGTTATAAAGAAGAAAACGATGCGATTTTATTAGAAAACATCGTAAATTGGTTATCGAATAAAGAGACATTTACAAGTTTAGATCAAGTAAATGGTTTACAACTTGATTCACCTACAGCTCTACAAACATTTGAACAGCCAAGCTTATCAACAGAACCACAACCTGAACCTTGGAGTGCACCAAATGCAGGTTATCAATGGTTTAATACAAATACTTTTAAACCAGGTTCATACGGTTATAACGGTGCGGTAACAACAAGCGACTACGTCGTTACACACCCTAGCATTCTACCAAACAATGAAATTTTCCAAATGAAGATTCAAGTAAACAACTTACTACCTAATACAACTTATAACAACTATTCTTTAGGTATATTCACTACTGGTGGAACACAAGTAGCAAAAGTTCAAAATACAAACGGCACTTGGCCATCTGCTTTCGGATATAGTAGTGCATTCTCTTTCACAACAAACAGCTTAGGCTCTGCTGAAAAAGTTGTAAATGTACAGATTGATTCAAATACAACTGGACAAGCAACGCTTCGTCTACGTCAAAATACAACAGCGAAATATAATGAAACTGTAACGATTAATAAAAAATAATGAAAAAGGCAATCCATACATGGATTGCCTTCTTTTCACTTCTCTTCTTTTGAGAAAAACATTCTTGAAATAACGATACCTATACTACCGACGATTAGGAATAACACTGCCCTAATCATCATCGAAACCTCCGGTAAGTCAAGTAGGAATAACTTCCCTACCGTTACTACTAATACGATTAATCCAGCATATAATATTTCATTCATCTGTCTATAACGGCCAAACCAAACTGCAAATAACGCATATATCATCCATAATAACGATACAGATACGCTAATTATACTTCCATCTGTAGAAAGAACTTCACCAATTCTAGTAATTGTAATAAATACAATGACCATTAACCAGTAGAGCGCTATAGAGTACACATACTTACCAAAACTCGCTAACACTTCTTTCGCTTGTCTCATGCAATAATAGAATGTTCCTATTAAAATAATATGAGCAACAAAGCCTGCCGAAATAAATTGATCAAACGGACTAAAAATCGTTTGTATCATTCCAATCGCGTAAATCGTTGCACTAACATACAATTTTATCTGTTGTTTTCCTTTAATAGAAGTAACCATTCCAAGGAAACCTTGTAATAATAGTACGATCGCTGCATTTACTAAACTATACTCGTATAAAATCGCTAAACTAAATGCTCCCATTGTGAAACCAAATAAGAGATTTGTAAATGTAGAATGTCTATTCTTCCTATACTCAAGCACAAACATAGCAGCGTGCACAATTGCACTAATAATTAATCCCCATGTTGTAAAATCAGGTATTTTTGAAATAGCTAGTATAAAGAACACTGCATTCGCACTAAATATCGCCAAACGCGGTTCTGGTATAAAACTTCTCTCCGTAAACATATGCCAAAATAATAGTAAATGAATCAAACCATATACAATCGTTAACTGTATTTGCAAGTTCTCTACTAATATTGACATAACAGCAAAGAAGACAAAAAGAACAATGGCCGCAACAGCGTAAGAAATCATATATAAATATTTATAACGATTTTTCAATCCATACCATAATAAACTAAGTGTTAACACTGTCTCATATCCAAAGAAAATATAAGGATTAGGAGTCGTACTATTTAACAAGAATGGCACGAAGAACGCTCCTACCGCTACGAAGATAGTAAGGTATTCCGAGTTATATCTTTTCGCTAAATAAATCCCTAAAATAACCCATGTAATATTAAAGAGAAACGCGATACTTGCCGGAATAAATGCATACAAATAATGTGCCGCAAACGTCGTTAAAACAATCCCCGAAATACTTCCTCCAACCAATACTAATCCTAACGCCTGCCGCTCTCTTTTAATTTGAATATCTCCTATATAATACAAACCGATAGATAATGCGATACCAAACACAATTCGTATTGCTGGTGTTAATAAACCAGCATCTACCCCTGCTTTAAATAACCAGATCACTCCAAGCAACATAATACCGACAAATACACGCGGTAACCACGTTTGACAAAACTTAATAATATTAAATGGCTCTGGTTTAAAAGCAGATATATCTACTTGTTTTACCTCACATTCTTGCAAAGGCTCTTTTATCTTAACTATTTCTTCTTTTGGCTTTTCCTCCATTACCGTTTCAATATATTCTTTCTTATCCTTACTAACATGTTGCTGAGCGTTTTCTACTTCTATTTCCCTTTGCTTCACCTTTAATTCAGCAAGTGCTTCTTGAATCGTTTCAATTGCCGTTTCGAGTGCTTCTATTTTCTTATCCAAATCCTTCTTCATATGCTACCCCCTTATTCGTAACTCTCATTAAACCTATATATTACCAATTACCTTTATCATACTCTTAGTCTATTCATTTTCAATAGTATTTTTCCAAAAAAAGAAAGGTGTCTTCCCAAAATAGGAAAACACCTTTTTACTCATTTATTCTTATTTAAAGCAATGCTAACGATGAAACCAAGACACATGCCTACAATAGCTGGAACAATCCATCCAACACCTTCTGTATAAAACGGAATGTATTTTAATACTGACGTCCACTGATTCATCATTACATTTTTATTTAAAATATCAATTGCACTAAATATTGCTACAATCCAAACAGTTACTGTATATACGTATGCATACTTCCCAATATACTTATGGAATAACCCTAGAATAATAAGCGTTAATGCAATTGGATAAATAAATCCAAGAATTGGTACTGATACTTTTAAAATTTGCGTTAATCCTAAATTAGCTAAGATCATACTAACAACGCTTACTATAAATGCCCACACTTTATAAGATACTTTCGGAAATGCACTCGAAAAAAATTGACTACAAGACGTAACAAGTCCAATTGAAACACATAAACATGAGATAGTAAAAATAAGACCTAATAAAACGACTCCGCCCTGTCCAAATAATGTAGTCATAACTTGTGCTAACACTTTGGCACCGTTATCAAATGTTCCTAATGAGCCACTAATTGCCCCCACATATCCAAGGATGACATAAATAATCGATAATAATAGTCCTGCCCCGATTCCAGCAATACTCATATATTTCGCTAAACCTTTATCATCTTCAATACCCTTTGCACGTAATGCATTTGCAATAACAATTCCAAAGATTAAAGCAGCTAACGCATCCATTGTTAAATATCCATCTAAAAACCCTTGAAACATAGGAGCTTGGCCATAGTTCCCTATTGGTTCTTTCATATCTCCTACTGTTGTAAACATACTCTTTATAAAAATAAGTGCAATCATACATAATAATAACGGCGTCAAGACTTTTCCAAACAACCCCATTAGTTTAGATGGTGATAAACTTAACCAGTAAACAATACTAAAGAAAATAACTGTGTAAAACAATAATACTCCGCTTCCTGCTTCAGGGAATAACTGACCTGGCCCCATTTCAAAGGCTAAACTTCCCGCACGTGGTATACCAAGCCCAGGTCCAATAAATACATACACGATACATGGAAAAATAATTGCAAATGAAGAATGAACTCTACCCGCTAACGTTTGAAAACTTCCTGCTTTTGCAATAGAAATAACACCTAATATAGGAAGACCTGTTGCTGATATAATAAATCCTACTAACGAAATCCACACATGTTCTCCTGCTTCATATCCAAGAAAAGGTGGGAATATAAGATTCCCTGCTCCAAAGAACATCGAGAATAACATAAGACTAATAAGTAAAATTTCTTTTTTCTGTAACAATTTCATTTCTTTCTCCTTCTTTAATTTCATCTTTTATGAAATCAATTCCACATATAAAAAAAGTACAATAACCCGCTTCCTTACAAAGAAAACATAGTCCATAGTCTATCACAAAAGAAACACCCCTTCTATAGCTATTCCCTTTTTCCAATCTCTTCTGAAAAATCAACCTTTATTGACTTATAATAGTTAATAAAGTAAAATATTAAATGTACAAAATTATTAACTTTGTTTTTGTTTGTGTCAGGAGGAAAATAACATGGAATCAGCGATACAACTAGAAAGAGAACAACAAAGAAAAAAGAAACATCCTCCAGGTTTATACTTACTCTTCTTTACAGAAATGTGGGAAAGATTTAGTTACTATGGATTACGAGGATTATTAACATTATATTTAACGACAGCTTTAGTAAGCGGTGGTCTTGGGTTTAGTCCCGCATGGGCACTCTCTATTTACGGATTTTATACTGGAGCCTGTTATTTCACACCAATGATTGGTGGATACTTAACAGACCGTTTTCTAGGTAGACGAAAAGCAATCACAATTGGTGGTATAACAATGGCAATCGGTAACCTTACACTATTTGCCTTGCAAAACCAATTAGGCCTATACCTCGGATTAGCGCTTATTATTATCGGTAACGGATTCTTCAAACCGAACATCTCTACACTGGTTGGAGAATTATACGAAGAGAACGATCCAAAACGTGATAGTGCATTTACCATTTTCTATATGGGTATTAACGTCGGGTCATTTTTAGCTCCACTCGTTTGCGGGTTTTTATCAGAAAATTTATTCAAAACAACAGTTGATGGCGTTGTACATTACGGATTCCGTTACGGTTTCTTAGCCGCTTCAATCGGAATGATTATTGGACAAATTTTATTTACAACATTATCAAATCGCTTCCTTGGTGATATCGGTAAAAAACCAACTCGCGATTTACAAACAACAGATGGACAACCATCAGTAGGAGATACACCGTTAACAAAAAAAGAAAAACAACGTACCGCAGTTATCGTCATTTTAACATGCTTCGTTGTCTTCTTCTGGGCTGGCTTTGAACAAGCTGGTAGCTCGTTAACATTATATACAAACAAATTTGTAGACCGCTCTGTGTTCGGATGGGAAGTTCCAACATCTTGGTTCCAATCGGTCAATCCATTATTTATTATTTTACTTGCTCCAGTCATTTCTGCATTATGGGCAAAACTTGCAACTCGCAAGCGCGGTGATTTAAAAATCCCAACTAAAATGGGACTTGGTATGATCTTGCTTGGTATCGGTTATATCATTCTCGTTATCGCTACATTAAAAACAGGTAGTGATGAACATAACATTACAGAAAAAGCAAACTTACTATTTATCGTCTTTACGTATCTTTTCCATACGTTAGGTGAGCTATTCTTATCACCTGTCGGACTATCAATGGTTAGTGCGCTTGCTCCGGTAAAATTAGCATCTTTACTAATGGGTGTATGGCTAGCAAGTTCAGGTATCGCCAACATTTTAGGCGGACAACTTGCAAGCTTCACAACCTCACTTGGATACGCTGAAGTATTCACGGTTATTGGCGCTGTGGCAATTGTATTAGGTTGTGTTTTATTATTAATTTCTAAGAAATTAGTGAAATGGATGGATTAAAAAAGATGAGGAATTTCTCCTCATCTTTTTTTATGCCGTTTTACCTTTTTCTATTGCTTGTTCGTACAGCTCTTTATGTTCTTTATATTCACTTGGTACGAAACTCTTATAGAAGAATGAGAACCAGCTGTCTCCCTTTTTATACCCTTCTTCTCGAATTTCTGCTGCTTTTTTATTCAATTTAAACCCTTCAGTAAACCATTTCTTTAACAATTCATTTCTTTCATACTTAGCAGGAACTTTTAAATTATAGTTTTCAAATGCATACTTATAGCCAGCCTTTTCTACTGCCTTTTTTGTAGACTTATAGCCTTTTTCATACGCTGTTTCATATGCCTTCACGTATACTTCTTTCTCTCTATTTCCAGGATTCTTTTCAGCTAGTTCTTTCCCTGTCTTTTCTCCTAATTCAGCTTGTTCTTTTTCAATTTTTTCTGTTCTTTCTTTATTCCCTACTTTGAACCCGTCTACAAAGTTTACCTTAAACTCTGGAGCAACTTGACTATCGTCCATCGTCTCTTGTGCTAAACCTTGTTCTTTTCCTTTTTCAAAATGCGTTTTCTTCTGCTCTTCTAAAGACCATGCGGCTGCATAAGTCGCTTTAAACGCTTGTTTATATGCATCAGATTTTCCAGCTACATGCACTTCTGCATCATTTTTTCCTGCTTTAAAATCAGTTTCTCCATTCTTTTGACCTTCAAGTTGACCTTTTTCCATATCAGCTTGGCGCTGCGCTTCCTCTTGCTTACGTGCCTCTTCAGCTTTTCTTTGTTCTTCGGCTACACGTTGTCTCTCTTCTTCAGCTTTACGCTGTGCTTCTGCTTGTCTCTCAGCTTCTACAGCACTATTATTATTCTGGCTAGGAGCTGGGCTCGTTGCACCACTACTAGAAGCTGGTTTATTGTGATAATGATATTCCCCGTACTGTAATCCCCATTTCTCACAATTTGTACGACACGTATGTCCGCCATTAGCATCTGTACGCCCTGGATGCGCATAAGCTGAAATTGGAGCTACCAATAACGCTATACTCGTTGTTAAAAGAAGTTTCTTCACCTGTTGTCTCACTCTTGTTCCTCCCAAAATATAGAATTATAACTTTATTATACATAAATAGAAGAATACTTAAATACAAACCAAAACATTCTATTTTTTCTCAACATTAGTAAAAAAGAAGGTGAACTCTTTAAAGAGTTCACCTTCTTTTTTACTTCTTCGCCTTCGTTCCTACTAAATCACCAGCAACAACATAACGCTTAGAATTATCCTTTACAGATACACATGTAATAAGCGTTATCTCATCTTTCCCATGATCCTCCACAACTTCCCACTTATCAGGAGTTACTTCAGATACACCAGTAACCGCATACTCATATTCATTTTCATTGTCATACAAATAAATTTTATCGCCTTTTTTCAAAGAAGCTATATCACTAAATAAAACACCTTTTTTAGACATGTTATGTCCTGCTAGTGCGTAATTTCCTTTTCCCATAACTTGATTCTCTTTTACTGTCGCTGCACCTGTTAATAAGTTTTTTTCAGTAGAAGCTTTCAAAACAGGCAGTTCTACTGAAACACTTGGAATCGAAATACGACCAATTACTTGTTTCTTATCTAATGATGCATTCGCTACTTCCGTCAAGTCTGGTTGATTAATTTTGGAAGCATCTACAAATTCCGTCTCATGCTTTTCATAATCCATCTTTTGAACAGCCTGCACATTTTCAGTCTGTTTCTTTTCAGCCTGATATCCATCATAAAATGGCTTTCCAATTAACACCCCACCTACAACAAATAGCAGGATTGCTACTATACTATAAATTCTTTGCTTATTCATATACAATTCCTTTCCCTTACAAAATCTTACTCTATATAAAATGATAAAATAATATCGCCATATGTACAAGTATTAGCTGAAAAGAAACCTTCTTGCCGGTGCAAGAAGGTTTCTTTTTAAGCTAATTTATTTCTGTATAATGATACGTGAAATACTGTCATTTGAATAAAGAAAATAGAAAATAGAATATATAATGGGTATCCAGGAAGATATTCATTAATAATAGGCGAAAAAGTTAAAAATCCAACTGCACAAGGTAACACAAACCATAACGATACAAATGTTGTTCGACAAGCTTTATCCGTAATCGCTTTTTCACGTTCATCTTCTAGTGGAAATAATAATGGATACATCCAAAAAGATAAATTCTTATATTTTTTCTTTTGAATTCTATAAAAAATTGTAACTATAATAGCTCCAATAAATAATAAAATAAATGGTACTCCATTAACCGCTACTTCAAACGGGAATTTCTCGTTTTTAAATATGTCTGCTAACTCTGTAATAACACTATAAAATTCAACAAATGTCCAGCATGCTAGTGCAGTATAGAGTACATTTATAATATAAGAAAAACCAATTCTACTCATCCTCTTCCCCCTCCTTATTTAAAACAAACACGTCTTCCATCTTTAACTGGAATACATCACAAATCATCAATGCTAGTAACAATGAAGGAACGTAATCCCCTTTTTCAATTGCAGCAACTGTTTGTCTCGTCACTCCAACCTTTTCTGCTAATACACTTTGTGAAAAATTAAAACGAGCTCTTAATTCTTTTACTCTGTTTAAAATGGTCAAATTTACCACCTCTCACCATTATTGTATGCTATCCTTAACAAAATGTAAACTTAACTTAACATTAATATTGTAAAAAATCCAACTCTACGTATTGTAAAGTTGGATTACGTTTTAGTTTAAAATTGTAACTTTAACGATTTTTCTTCCCCATTGACTAGAAGACCCTTTATCAGGCATTAACACATCAATTCTGTTACCTTTAATCGCTCCACCAGTATCTGCTGCAATTGCGACTCCATAACCTTCAACATTTACAGTTTTGCCTAATGGAATAACACTTGGATCTACAGCAATTAATTTCATTCCTGGGTTTGCAGTTAGATTATAACCTTTACCACCTGGTCCCCATGCAGAAAATACTTGTTGACCTGACGCATAACCATTTTCCGCTGGATCAGCTGTATAAGCTGTAGCTTCTACATAAATTTCTTTCCCACCAGCAGTTGGCTTAGAAGGTTGTGCAGGTTCTACCTTCGAATTATTATTAGCAACTGGTTCTGCCGGTTTACTAGCTTTTTCTTGCTTTTGCTTTTCAGCAATTTCTGCTTGTGCTTTCGCTAAAGCTTCTTGCTCAGCCTTTGCAGCCGCTTCTGCTTTTGCACGCTCTTCCGCTGCGATTCTTGCTGCTTCTTGTTCACGAGCAATTGTTTCTTGTACTGCCTTCATATTTGATTCAATTTTAGCTTTCTCTTCCGCTGCTAAATTAAGCTGACTTGCAACCTCATTATATTTAGCTTGAACTGTTTGTAAGTTATCTTGACGTTTTTTCAAGTTATCTTGCAGTTCAGCTTGCGCTTTTGCTAATTTTTGTTTGTCTACTACTAAAGATGCTTCTTTTTCGTCAATTGTTTTCTTATCTTCTTCAATTTGACGAAGATCTTGTTCTTGTAGACGTAAAATTTCTTTATCAGCTTCTAGAATAGTAGAAACTGCGTTCATACGTTGTAAGAAGTCTGCAAAGTTTTTTGACTCTACTACAACTTCTACTACTAAACTTGTATTTGAACTGTTTTGAACAGAAACCATACGTTTTCTCATAATGTCTTTACGAGCAAGGACTTTATCCTCTAAAACGACAATTTCTTCCTTTTTTTGTTCAATCTGCTTATGTGTTTCATCGATTTTACGTTGAATAGCAGCTTGATCCTCTTTATTTTTTGCAATTGTATTATTTAAATTATGTAGTTCGTTTTCAATACCTTTAATTTCTTTACTAACAGCTTGCTTCTCTTGCTCTTTCTTTTGCATTTCTGCATCGTTTTGTTGCAATTGCTGTTGCATGTTGTTAAGTTTCTCGTCGTTTGACTCTGCTTTAACAGCGACTGTACTAGAAAGACCGATAATTCCTGCTAATACTAGACAGCTGATTCGCTTAAAATAGTTCATAATCCGACTCCCTTCTTATACAGTTATACATGATTTATTTTACAGTTTGTTTACAAAACGATTAAATACAGTTTATTTTTCGTGACAAAAAAAAGAGAATTATGAATAAAATGTAATAGATTCTTAAATATTTAACAATTCCTATATTTAAAAAATACAAAAGATGCTAAAATCCAAATATAGAGAAAATATAACTTTCGAAGGCGGTTGAAATAAATACATGTTTACTCAAAAGAAATCACTCCAACATACAATTGCTCAATTAGAAGAGCGTATACAAGAATTAGAAGCAGAATTGAAACAAAAAGATATTGAAAAACAAGAGACTATTTCGACTATCCACGATCGTGTACAAAGCGTTGTACAAGAGCATCAACTTGTAAATAACCAACACAATACACTCCAAAATTTAGTTCAACAATTAAGTTCATGTTTCGAAAATGTTTCAACACGTACGACACATTCCAATGAGTTAAATAATGAAATGTTGCAAAAGGAACAAAGCTTAATTCAGTCTATTGCAGAAATTATTGACTGCTCTAATGAAGGAAAAGAATCCGTTCACCGCTTACTTATTGTAATTAATAAATTAGGTGAACAATCTCAACGCACGTCTAATAGTATGAATCATCTAAGCGAACGCTCAAAGGAAATCGAGCAAATTGTAGAAGTCATTCAAAACATTGCAGCACAAACAAATTTACTTGCCTTAAATGCGAGTATTGAAGCCGCACGTGCTGGAGAGCACGGTAAAGGATTCGCTGTCGTTGCCAATGAAGTAAGAAAACTAGCGGAAAGTACAGCAGAAAGCACAAAAAACATCGGCAACTTAACGAAAAAAATTCAAGAAGAAATTGAAAAAGCATACGATAATACAAAAGATAATTTACATTTAGTCGATGAAGGTGTAGAAATGAGCGCCGATACAAACGCTAGAATTGAAAATATTTTAGTTATGATTCAAACGTTACAAAATGGCGCTACAAATGTTATTAAGGCTATTGAAAACCAAAAGTCTTGTAATGATGACATATTACGAGAATTCGCTAATACACAACAAATGTTCCAAAAATTAAATACTACTATTATGAATCATATTCATGATGCTGAAAAAGTCGATGTTCAATTGTCTAAAAGTCTTCAAGGAACAGTAACTTCTTAATTAAAAATAAAAATCCCTTATACTGCTATAAGGGATTTTTATTTTATTTCGAATATTTATTTCTTTTCAATATTCATCCATATCTTTGTTATAATGGAAAAGTTGTTTCTTTCAACTAATAAACAAGGAGGTTATTATGGAACAATTTTACTACGTTTTAAAATATTTAATTCTCGGTCTGTTCCAAGGACTAACAGAACCAATTCCGATTTCTTCAAGTGGTCACCTCGTTTTAGCACAACATTTGCTAGGACTAAAAATAGAAGGATTTAGCTTCGAACTACTTGTTAATTCAGCTTCATTATTAGCTGTATTACTTATTTATAGAAATGATTTAATTCGTCTGACGAAGAATGGTCTCTCTTATATATTTACAAGAGCAGAAGACGCGAAATCAGATTTCTTCTTTATTATTTATCTTGTTATTGCAACCATTCCAGCAGGTGTTATTGGTGTTTTATTTAAAGATTACATCGATCAGTACTTAAAAGGTGTGAAGATGGTTGGGATTTCCCTTCTTATTACTGCTGTCGGCCTTTGGATTATTAGAAATTTACGCGGTCGTAAAAATGATGGCGACCTTTCTATGAAAGATGCAATCATCGTCGGATTAGCACAAGCTTGCGCACTGATTCCTGGAATAAGCCGATCTGGTGCCACAATCGTAGCAGCAATGTTACTTGGTATGAAGCAAGAAACAGCTCTTCGCTTCTCATTCTTACTATACATTCCTGTTAGCTTAGGTGGCTTATTGTTAAGCATTACAGACATTGCAAATGATCCAAATCTAGACACATTATTCGTACCATATGTCGTTGCATTCATCGCAACATTTATCATGACGTATATTTCACTAAAATGGTTTATGAACATTATGGCAAAAGGAAATTTAAAGTATTTCTCTTTCTATTGTATTATCGTAGGTGTACTTACTCTTATTTTCTTATAAAGTGAAACTTACAAATCGAAAGCGAGTCATTCTATTACACTAGATGACTCGCTTTTTTATACCTTTATTAAGTTAAAACCTATCATTCACTTATAATTTTCAGAATATTATAATAATTATTAAGTTCACTATTATAGTAAAGCTATCTTTCCTACTATTATCGTAAAAGAGGTGTTTATATACTTATAGTTACTAAACTCATTCACATTAAGTACGGATATGAAAGTGAGCTACTTTGTGAGCTTAAACAATATTATCCTTCCCCTGGAACGAACGGTTTTATTAACATAGAGTTTTCACATGTTCATCGTACAAATGATAAGACAGAATATATGTTTCGTATGTTATGGAAAACACAACAAGATTACCATACATGGCTTTCTCAAAGAAAAGGCCATGAAACTTTGAAGTACAAAATACAAGGCTATATCCTTTCTTCCAAATCAAATGCTACCTATGTGCATTAACTCTTCTCTTTTTATTCCTTGCGAGGAGAAAAATGATAAAGTGAAACTTTAATCCTCACCAATCGTGCTTCCCACAAATAGCGGGATAAAGAGCCCTCTTACTTTTCATACTGTAAGAGGGCTTCTCTTATGCATACACTTTCTTTTCTTGACAATACAAACGAATAACATGTTTATTTTGTTGAAATACATCATGCGTCAGACGAATAATAATAAAGTTTCGTTTTGTTTGATCATCATGAACAAAAATCTGTTCTCCCTCCTGAAAACGCCATGCACTTTCAAAAGTCGTAATATGATCCCCACTTACAGAAAAAAGTTCATATCGCATCTCTTGTACCCTCTCTCAACTTACATAATCATAATATCCTCATATTAAATTTATTATAACTTAATTCCTATAAAATTAGTAATTATTTCTATTTCGAAAGATTTTAACTTTGTATTTAAATATTTTTAGCGCTATAATGATAAACGAATTTTTATTGAAAGGAGTTTCACTTTGACTGCATATTTATTTCCAGTAAAAACAGCATTTATTTTATTTCCTTTTTTAGCAATGTTTCTTTTAATCCCTTTTCTAATATTTAATTATCGAAAATACGGTTATTTAAATAAATGGCGCTCATTTATTTTATACTCATTATTACTTTACTTATTAAATGCCTATTTTCTTGTTATTTTGCCGTTGCCACAAACGTTTGATACTTGTAGCCTACAATCGGCTAATACACAACACATGCAACTCTCACCATTTTATTTCATACAAGAGATTAGTAGTCATACATCGGCAGTTTTAACGAAACCGGCTACTTATTTCTACTTATTAAAAGAGTCTGCTTTTTTACAAGTTGCATTTAATGTTCTATTAACTGTTCCATTCGGTATTTACTTACGTTATTATTTCCGACGTAGTTTCCTACAAACAATTTACATTTCCTTTTTCCTTTCACTATTTTTCGAGCTAACACAAGTGACTGGATTATACGGTATATACAATTGTGCATACCGATTATTTGATATCGATGATTTGTTTTTAAATACATTAGGTGGCGTAATTGGTTTTATCATTGCACCAATATTTACGTACTTCCTTCCAAAAACAAACGAGTTAGATAGTCATATTAATTTAGAAACGAAACCAGTCGGATTCATTCGTCGCCTTATCGCGATGCAAATTGATTGGATTTTCTTATCTATCGTTGTACCTGTCATTAAAAACAAAGGAAATTCTTTCTTCGTTTCTAATATGCAATCTTACACCAATATGTATGAACTCATTTTCATTACGTGTTCAATCCTTATTTACTTTATTATTATTCCATACTTTACGAATGGAAAAACAATTGGGAAAGCATTGCTTCGCATTCACCTGAAAGGAAAATCAGATCGTATTACATTAAAAGAACTATTTATTCGATACGGTATATTTTATTTTGCGTTAGGCGGAATCAATTATATTCTTTCTAGTAGTTCTATGTTAAATCATACAGAACCTTTAGTATTACTCGTTACATTGTTATTCCTATTCATCATTAACGGCCTGTTTATTATTCATGTTTTACTGCATGTATTTAGCCGTGATAAACTACTATTTTATGAGCATATTAGTCATACAAGAAATGCAATTACACTAAAAAAAGCTGACAAATAATTATTTGTCAGCTTTTTCATATACATAATGTGAAACTTTAATCAACCCTCCCAAAACGAGCGGTTATCTCCCACCGAATTTTGAGATGGGAGTATTACTGCCCGTTAATGCGGGATAAATAACTTTTCTGCATAAGGATTAAAAAACATTCCAAGTTCATCTAGAGACTTCCTCGCCTGTAAAAACGAATGAAACTCTGGATATATATCTTGTAATTGCTCATACGATAATGTATGCATTTTCCCCCAATGCGGACGCCCTTCATACTTCATAAAAATTTTTTCCACTTCGCCAAAGTAAGCAGCATATTTCATACCTTTATACATATGAACAGCGATATACGCTGAATCTCTTCCATAGGCTGGACTAAGCCATATATCATCACCTTTCACATAGCGGCATTCGATCGGGAAGTGCACCTTATACTTTTTCTTTTCAATAAGATTTGAGATTTCTTCTACCACAGTCCTCATATACTTTGAAGGAATGCTATACTCCATTTCATAAAATAGTACCGTACGTGATGTAGCAAATACTTCATAGCTCGGGCCAATTATTTTTGTGTTTGGTACAGCCTTAGCTGATAATCGACTCACTCCTTTACTTATAGAAGGAAACCATTTACACCCTTTAGATAGTAAAGAGAACATCCTATTTTCAAGTAACTCCACCTTTAGTTTATGCCATTTCAAATCACTGCCTGTATTCGTTGTTTCGTTCGTAAGTTTTACTTGTACTTCATCAGAATAAGGAAAAACGAAAAATTCAAAGTGACGATGCTTCTTATACTCTTCTAGTTTGTTCATTACAGTAGATAATGACTGTTTTTCACTTTCATAAACGAGTGAATACGCTGGAATAACCTTCAATTTTATCTTTACAATGATACCTAACATTCCAAGTGACAACTGAAACGCTCTCCAATATTCTACGTTCTCAGCTTCCGAACAAACTATACTCTCACCATTAGATAAAACTGCCGTAATCTCTATAACTTGTGTTGATAAGCTCCCAAAGGTAATACCCGTTCCATGAGTCCCCGTACTAATCGCTCCTGCAATAGATTGCGAATCAATATCTCCTAAATTTTCTTGCGCATAACCTTTTTCCTCAAGTAACTTCCCTAAATCATATAACTTTGTTCCTGCCCACACTTCAGCGACCATCTTCTCTTCATCAATATTCACAATGCCCTTCAATTCATCTAAAGAAACTAAAACTTCTTCCGTTTGCACAAGGGGTGTAAACGAGTGTCCTGAACCAACAACACGAATTTTCTGCCCCTTTTTTCGTGCAACCCCCACTACTTCTACTACATCTTGTATACTTTCTGGATACATCGTATAATGCGGCGTCCCTTCTACATTCCCTGTCCAATTCCTCCACCTTTGTCCCTTTATAGAAAGCATTGGCCATCCCCCCGATATGTTGAATACTCCCCAACAATCTCTCCTTGTTTAACACGATACAAAAAAGGAAAGCGTTCACATAATTCACCAGCCTTACTATGACGAAACAAAATGGACTCTCCTATGTCCACTCTTTCCTCGCCGTTATAAAATATTGGCGTTTGTACCTCGCCAGCACCTTCTAAAGCTAATAGTTTTGCACCCTTTGGTCTCCAAACTTCAGGCTCTTTATCTTTTCCAACTGCTCCTGAAGCAATATATCCACCACCTAGGCAAGTGTAAATAAACGGGACTGGTTTACGCACAACTGGTAAGGCAAATCCGACCGCTGGATGAAATTTCACCTCTTTATAATAATCAAACAGCTTCGGAGAATAAAAAGCAGAACCTATTGTAATCTCTGAAACTGAATTATCTTTCTCAGTTGTTTTTATGCTTCCTGTTCCGCCTCCATTTACAAACCTTAGCTCAATACCAAGTTTTTGTATTGCTTTTACAATATATTCTCTTCTTTCTTTAACTTCTAGCACTGATTTCTGCTTTAAATACGAAATCACTTTACTTTTCAGCCATTGATTCGGTATATGGTCTCCCACCCCAGCAATTTGAGCTTCATAACCCATCACACCATCTAACATTAAATATGATGACCTTCTCACCTTTTCTACTACTTTCAACGCATCCTGCACATTTTTTACTGGGGATCTTTGTACACCAAAATGAAATTGAAAGAAACGACTACTCATATCAATATCCAAACAAACACGAAAACATCCTTTAGATTTCTCAGCAATTTTTTCTAAATACACAATATGCTCTTCACAATCCACCATACAAGTTATAATGAAACCTTTCTTTGTTAGCAAACTAATTTCATACAAAGCTCTTTCATCATAAGCAGGATATCCAAGCAATAAATCATTAAATCCTTGTTCTATTAAAAATAAAGTCTCTCTAGGTGAAAAGCACATAATACCTTGAAATCGATCATTTGCAGCTAAAATCTTTTGCATAATCGGAACAGAACGTAACGATTTACTCGCTATACGAATCTTCTTATTTCCACTTAACTCTATAATTGATTGAATATTTCTATCTAAAGCCACTTCATCCAAAAATGCACACGGTAATGGAACTTCTTTAAAAATTCCTCGATCCACATTTTTCTCTCCTCTTCTCAATATGTCTTATACATATTGGAAAGAAAGTGTGATTTTCCTGTTTGCAAATAAAAAAAGTTTCTTCTTTACGAAGAAACTTTTTGAAACTACTTCATAGAAATAGTCGCCTCTACTGGATAATGATCAGAGTAATCATTATACGTATATTTTTGGAACCATGATGTAACAGTCCATTGTGGAGATTTCGGCTGTAACACCTTATTCTCTATATACGATGGGTTCGCATGGTCTTTGCTTGCAATAATATAATCTAAATACTCGGCAGGACTATCAGGGAAATTATATTTTGCAATACTGTTTGTCGTTGCATCCCAAGTCGCTGTATGTCCAGTATAAGATGGTACAGAAGCGTTCAATGTTTTAAACATAGATGTATACTCTGAATCATTCTTGTTCTCTGCATTTATTTTATTTACGTTCATATCACCACCAATTAACACATACTCATTATTTGGTATATTTTTATTTTTAATAAAATCTTGAATTTCTTTTAATTGGTTCGTACGTACAGATGCAGGTGAAGTTTTTCCGCACATACTATCTTCAGCCTGCAAATGCGTCCCAATTACGTGAATGAAACGATCATTTTTCTTAATTTTCGTATATACAAATCCTTTATTCGATAAATTATCTGGCCCGCATCCTTTTGCAAATACATATTGAATCTTTTCAGCGATTGGCCATTTGCTGACAATCGCAACGCCACCATCTTCAGGAGTTGAAGATGAATAGTTCCCTAACGTTTTATCCCATTCGCTTCCACTACTACGACCTAATACTGCTGTTTGATTTGGATATTCTTTCTTCAAATTACCTAATAAACGATCTGATGCGCTATTATCAAACACTTCATTTAATATAACAACATCTTGATTCTTTATATAATCTGCCGCCCCAATTAAATCAGCACGCTCAGTTTGTCCCCAGTTTGGATATAAGTTTGTTGATAGCATATATACATTATGCGTCATCACTTTTAATGTATCATTTTGATTTGTAGATGCTTCTGCTTGAGCTGACGTTCCGCTATATAAAGCTCCTAAACCAACACCTAAGCTAAGTACACCTTTTAGCAATTTACCTTTCACGTTTCATACCTCCATGTATTGTATAGTGATAAAAAGGCCAAATACTCTATTCTGAGATTTGACCTTCTTCAAATACTTAACGATTTCCGTACGTATCAAACCAAAGCTGAATATATCCAGCAGTAACACGTTGTGCATCCATTAAACGCTTACCTGTCATTGGTGTAACTTCAGCGCGCCATTTATCTGCATATTCTTGTGATACAGCTGCTCTTACGAACCAATCTTTCGTATTATCATTTACAATGCCAGCATAATCTTGCTTCGCAACTACTGCCGCTCCATGAATCCAATCTTCTGGATTCGTACCTTTCCAGTTCCAATACCCATTTCCATCCGTTACTTTATAATTATCTTTTATCGTATCTACAAAGTTTTCATATTTAGAATGGAATCCTTGTGGATACGAAAGATTCGTAAAGTTTGCCGCATGCATCGGTTGGTTTACATCACCTAAATAATGAAGAGATAATCCTAAATAGAAGAATGCTTGTTTCATATCTTTATTTTTGTAAGACTCACCAGCTAATTTAAAATATTTAGCTCCAGTTTCCTTTGCCTGCTTTGCATACGGAATATAAGTTTTCCCATTGTCAGGGTCATAGAAATGTGAAGCAAATGTGCTATTATCATAATAAGGATTTTCATAGTCAGCAGCATAAATACCGTTCTCTAACTCAGTACGCCATTCATTTAATAGTGCAACTCGATCTTGTTTTACAAGTGTTGTATTACGAGACATAATATCAATTGCACGATTTACAATCCATAAATGAGAATTCACGCCTTCTTTATGTTTATCTTCAGCAGACCAGCGCGGAATAACTCCAAATCTCTGTCCCCCATCATTTTCATGAGCAAATGCAACACTTTGTAATGGAGCAACTAATGTAATAGCTGCCGCTAAAGCAAGTACTTTCTTTTTCATATAAAATCCTCCATTTTATAATTGAATTATTGTAAACATTTTGTTAGGATCCTATGATGTCATCTGGTTAACCTATGACTAGAATATCCCACCTTTCATGAAAATTCTATCACTAAATCAAAATATGCAAATGTTCATATCATTATAACTTTATACACAGTGAATATAATGAATGAATACACTTTCATTTTAATAAACTATTATTAAGGCTTGTCTAAACTAATGTAAAAAAAGAGTAAAGCACCCACATGCTTTACTCTTTTTTTCTATTCGATAATATACTTGGCAATTGTACATTAACTGCCAACTTATGTATAAATCCAAACACTAATCCGATCCCTATAAATATGTATAATATCGTAAATATCTTTCCGAAGTCAGTTTGGGGACTAAATTGCCCATCACCGACAGTAGTCAGCGTCACAACGCTAAAATATAAAGCATCCAGAGGACGTAACCCCTCCACTGTACTATAAAAGATTGTACCAGATATTAATGTCAAAATTGTTAATACGAATAACACTTGAAATTCTTTATCTTTCCATGCTCGCAAACAAGCTTTTAGCATCCGTTTCAATGTCAATATAAATGAAAGCATTAGACTTCCCCTTCCAAACAAAATACCTTTAGTTACAGGAAAGTCTATCACCTTTCAGTATAGAAAAAAAGTAGCCCTCTTCTATTTCTAGAAAAGGGCTACTCTTTTCGATTCTATCTTATTTAGGTGAAACAAGAATTTTCACTTGTGTTTTATCTTTTACAAGTGCTTCAAATCCTTCTTCAACAACTTGATCCACTGTAATTTTTTTCGTAATTAATTTCTCTGCTTGAATTTGACCAGAGCTAATTAATTTAATAACAGCTGGGAAGATGTGACGGTATCCTAAAATACCAATAACTTCTTTTTCTTTTAATACTAAATTATTCGGAGTAATTGTTGCGTCTTTTTCCCATACACTAACAATTACAGTTTGTCCTTCGAAGCTTGTACTTTCAATCGCTTGGCGTAATACAACTTCAACACCTGTTACTTCAAAGCTAACATTTACACCTAAACCATTTGTTAAGTTACGAATTTCAGCTAGCACATCTTGAGTTGCTGGATTTAATACATAATCTGCACCTGCTAATTTCGCTAACTCTTGACGTTCTTTAGAAAGCTCAACTGCAATAACAGGAGTTGCTCCTGCTGCTTTAGCTGCTTGGATAACAAGAAGTCCAATTGGACCGCAACCAAATACTGCTACAGCTTCCCCTTCTTTTAATTTACTTTGACGTACTGCATGAACTGCTACTGCTGCTGGTTCTACAAGCGCACCTTGTTCATACGTCATTTCATCTGGAATGTGATGAACCATATCTTCTGGTACTACTGTATATTCAGAGAAACCGCCGCCTTCTCCGCCAAGACCGTGGAAAACAAGTTGTTCACAAACATTGTAATGTCCATGTTTACAAGCTTCACATTTACCACAAGAATAAATTGGTTCTACAACAACACGGTCTCCCACTTTATGAGATGTAACTCCTTCACCAATCTCTATTACCTCACCACTAAACTCATGACCTAAAATAACAGGTGCTTTCACATGTGTTAATGGATGTTCTTCTGTTGGAATAAAAATAGGCCCTGCTAAATATTCATGCAAGTCTGTCCCACAAATACCACACCATTTAACTTTGATTTTCACTGTTCCTGGTTTTACTGTTGGTTCTGGTACTTCTTCTACTCGTACATCACGTTGATTATGCCAAAGTAGTGCTTTCATTTTATACATCCCTCTCTATGTATATACTTAACCTGGTGAAGTTTACAAATCTATTATAATACTTCTATCCATATATTTCAAAAAAACAATCACATCCCTACTAATTTTTTACAAATAACGTTCAATATTTTGTCACTTTGTACTTTTTTCCACATCTGTTAATTCAATTTCATTGCAGGTGAAATTAGCATTGTGCCATAATAGCATTGGAGAGGTGAATATCGCTTGAAATATTTTATTTACTTTATCGTTATCGTGGCATTTTTAGATACATTTTCACAATTACCTATTATGAGTACTTTCGCTCAAAGCCTTGGAGGAACTCCTCTTATTATCGGGCTAGTTGTCGGTATGTACTCATTCGCTAATATGATTGGTAATATTATTGCTGGAGCCGCTGTCGATAAATTTGGTGCAAAAAAAATCCTTTATATAAGCATGGGAATTACGAGTTTCATAGTCTTGTTATACACCGTTGTTCAAAGTGGTGAACAACTATTAGTTGTGCGCTTTATGCATGGATTTAGTGATGGCTTTTTAATTCCTGCTGCCTTTACATTTTTATCAAAACAAACAAATGCAAAAAGACAAGGAAAAGCAATGGCTCTATCTGGTGCTGCTGTTGGAACAGCGGCAATCGTAGGACCTGCTTTCAGCGGTATTATGAAAGCAACAGCTGGCGTAGAATGGGTCTTCATTACTATTTCTATTTTAATGGCTCTTGGTACAATCGTATCTCTATTCTTCTTACCAAATAACGTATCAAGAAAAGATACATCAAGAACGCAAATGATGAACAAAGAAGATATGATTGAACTGTTAAAATCAGAACCGTTATTACAAGCATATATTGGTGCTTTCACATTAATGTTTTCACAAGGAATTGTCACTTATATGTTACCAGTAAAAGTTGAGGCATTAGCGCTTAAAGCATCTACAACAGGCATGATGTTAAGTGTATTTGGTATTACTGCTATCCTCTTCTTCTTGCTTCCAACAAATCGTATTTACGATCGATTTAATCGTTCGAAACTAATGCTAATCGGGATTGCAGTTATGGCATTCGCATTATCTTTACTCGGATTATTTGCTACAAAAGGTATGCTCTTTATTGTAATGATGATTTATGGAATTGGATTCGCAATCCTCTTTCCGTCTATTAACGCTTTACTCGTTGAAAATACTACAGACGATAATCGCGGAAAGGCATTCGGATTATTTTATGCCTTCTTCTCATTAGGAGTTGTTGCTGGCTCCTTTACAGTCGGCGCAATCGGAGCATCACCTAGCATCAGCTTCATTATCGGGACAGCATTTTTATTAACATTTGCTGGGATGATTTATGTAAGAAGCAAAGTAAAAAAGACAATGATGGGATAATCCATCGTTGTCTTTTTTAAAATGCATATTGATATAATCCGTAATATAATGGAAGCGTTGGAATAATTCCAATTAATTTAAATATAAAAGGTAATGGCTCATCTCGCTCTTCATATAAACGAAAAACAAAAACTGCAGTTAAAGTCCAAATGACGCTAAACAAGAAGATACATTTCCAAACAATCGAGGTTAATATTTGTATATCAAATACAAAACCAAAGAGCCCTATCCACGTAATAATAGATACTACAAAGTCAAACTTTTGAATTGGTGTTTGAAACATACCCCTTACTAACGAAATAATAGCTAACATTGCTACAATAACTAAATATATTTTCCAAAGCATAATGATAATCTCCTATTCAATTCAACTTTTAACTTTCAGCAAACCATATTTAATAAACAATATAGCATTATATTTTTCATAGAAATAATACAATGGATAACAAAATAAAAAGAAAATAAGTACAGTTGGTACATTGTCTACAATAGAAAAATATTTTACTAGTAATTCCTTAATACTCTCTCCAATAATAATAATAAACAATGGAATTATACAAATCATCGCTAATATTAAACATGACGTTACCCTTATTTCTTTCAACTTCACCTTACAATGTGGACACCTTAATGAAAAAGGATGTGGGAGATCAATAATATGTTGTACAGTAATATCCCCTTCACACTGTGGACATCCAATAACTTCTTTCATTTATCGCTTACTCCTTTCTATCTATAAAAAGAGCCATATTGAATAGAACTCTTTTTTGCCCAATATATTACTTTTGTGTATAACCAAATAACAATGTAAATAAATTGAGCCGTAAAGGCAATAATACATTACTTCTTTTAAAAAGAAAGTTTATAAATAACGACGATACTTCGACAATTTCCTCGGAAATATTTCCTTTCTCCACATAATTTGATACACTACACATGAATAAACATTTGTATTACATAAACTAAAATAATAACTTACTGTACAAATTAAAAAGCACACTCTTCATATGAAGAATGTGCTTTTATGTTATTAACGTTTAATCCAAACAGCGCCTGCCGATTTATCTTCTGCCTGTCCAACAACTTGGAATTTAAGTCCAAGGTTTGGAACTTTTCTTCCTGAATCTACAATTTGCTTGTTACTATATACTTTTGAATCATCAAAAGTTGTAACACCTTGTAATCCAGAATAGTTAAACTGGCCACGTGTTAATGAATTTACACTCCATGCTGGTGTTTTATCAAATGAAAATGCAGCGTCTGCAATTTGCATGCCCGTATTACCGTACGCTGGTTTCCCGTTCAGATTACCAACAAGTGCTTCTGGATGAGAATCTACAACCCCAAGGAATCCTTCACCTGGATGCACCCCCACCCAGTTATCTTTAAAGCTATCATCTGCATACCAAACGACAAGACCTGTATTATACACTGGACCTTTTCCTGCTTTTAATCCATTATCTGATCCCGCATAGTTTCTCCATTCTAAGTAGTAATAATGAGCTTTCTTCTCTGTCCCATCAGAAACAACAAAACCATTTAAATTCATTTTAGACTGTCCTTCTGCATCATCAGAAAATACAACTTGTCCATCAACAGTTACATTTACATCGTCCATCGCAAAACCTTTATATGTTACAGCCGGATCTGTAATATAGTCGAATTGTAGTTTCACTTTTTTGCCTTTAAATTGACTTAAATCATATGATTTATCAATCCATTTCCCATCTGTTGTATCTTTATCTCCTTGGACTACTTTTTCTCCAAGTCTATCAATTAATGTTTTCGTTCCATCTTCTGTTACTGCATGTACTTCGACGAAATCGCACTCTGCTTCTAACTCATAATTTGCTTTATAATCGAATTTTGTATTTGTTCCTTTTGTTAAGTCAAAGAATGGTGTCTCTAACGTTGTATGCATATCATCGCCTCTTGTACTATAATATGCATGCTTTCCAAACGCCGGTTTAATCGTTTCAACACTTTTACCTGGTAAGTTAACACGTACAACGCCTGGACGATTTGATTTCGTAACACTTTGATCAATATATGTAGGAACTCCCACACCACTCTTAATTTTATCGTAATCTACTTCTAATATTTTTGCCCAGTTGCCACCCATATTCTTTTGTAAGAAGTCTTTATTTTGTGGTGAAAAACTTGTCGGCTCCGTTCCTGCGATTTTTCCTGTCCAACTACCTCCACTCATTAATGACCAAGCTTCGACAGGTGAACCATTTCCAGTATATTTCGTGTCATATTCATCTGGTAATCCAAGATCATGTCCAAATTCATGCGCAAACACACCTACAGCTCCATCTTCTGGTTCAATTGTGTAATCATGTGCTGCTACTTTTCCACCAAAGTAATCTACCTTTGATTTTGTACCTTCAATCGCTACTGGATCTACTGCTAATTTTGAACGATGTGACCAGATCGCATCATCACCTAATTTACCGCCACCAGCTTCTTGACCAACACCAGCATGGATTACCATTAAATGATCAATTACACCGTCAGGTTCGTTTTGATTCCCATCCCCGTTTGTATCATATCTATCAAACTGATCAAACTGAGATAAATCTAGTCCTTTCTCAGCAGCTGCATGCAAAGCTTCTTTCACTAAATCACGTGCACCTTTCGGACCTTTATTATCGTGACCACTGCTACCATCAGCTCCATAATCAGATGCTTTTCCTGGAACTGTTAGCCACTCCGTTACATATCCGTCTGTCGTATAACTACCACCAGACTGCTCTTCATAGTATTGTTTAAATGTTTTTACTTTTGAACCATCAAATAATGTATAAGGCTCCTTACCAAACAACATCTTTTGATAATGTTCTCTACTAAAGTCTTTCGAATACATATAACCTGGTGTTTGATCAATATTATTATGTTTATAATCACTAAATTCAACGAGTAGCACTAATACTTTATCTGATCGAACAGATCCTTTATATGGCGCTTGCTTTGCTTTTGAAGTTGGAACTTGCCCATTCAATTGCTTTTTATTTGGTTCTGGCTTTTGCTCAAGATTAATATTTTTTTCAGTCTTTTTTACATTTTCCTTTTCTTCCATCTTTTTCTCTTTTACTTTTTTTGTGAAATCAGACGTTTCTTGTGAGGGAGCATCTGGAAGAATTTCTTTGTTCGCCTGATCTCCTTGTTTCTTTTCAATATATTGCTCGACAGCCTTTTTCGTCTCTTCTTTAGAAGATGCTGGATTAATTGTTCCTCTTTCTTTCAAAGCTTCCGCTAAACGATCTTCTTGAATTAAATTGTAATCAATTGGCGTTGTAGACACATTCTCTTTCTCTTTTGCTGGCGTTTCTGCATATGCTAACGGCGCACTCATTACAGATGTGCATCCGATAATTGCTGCAATTGCTAATGATGACAACACTTTAAATGGGGCTTTTCTTCTCATTCCATTTCTCTCCTTTTATAAAACTTAAAATTCAGATAAATCGGTGCATTTTTGTCGAAATCTCTGTTTACTACCCTCCCTATATAAAAAGACATAATTCTATAAACATTGAACTTTCTGTTATAGAATCATGCCCTCCAGTTTTCTGGTCAGACCCTCTATCTGTTTATCCCTTGGTTCAACTAATAATCAGTGTGCTGATGAACAAAGCCCCCACTGATTAAAGTTTCACTTTATATCGAAATATGAAAAATAAAGAGTTATGTGATATATATTAAATATCTTATATAACAAATTTAAAAGACAATATGCAAAATTGCATGAAAATTCTTTTAAATAAAAAAGAATCCTAGTCAATTAAACTAGGATTCTTGATTTTCTATTATTTCTCTTGTGTTTTTTCCCAATCAGCTAAGAATTTCTCAATTCCTTGATCTGTTAATGGGTGCTTCACTAATGAAGCAATTACGTTTGCTGGGATTGTTGCAATATGTGAACCGTTTAATGCTGCATCAGTTACGTGAACGCTGTGACGTACAGATGCTGCAATGATTTCTGTTTCGATGCCATGAATTGCAAAGATTTCTGCGATTTGACGAATTAAATCCATACCGTTATGACCGATATCATCTAAACGACCTAAGAATGGTGAAACATATGTTGCACCAGCGCGAGCTGCAAGTAATGCTTGAACTGCTGAGAATACTAATGTAACGTTTGTACGAATTCCTAAATCTGAGAATGCTTTTACTGCTTTTAAACCTTCTGTTGTCATTGGAACTTTTACAACAACGTTTGGAGCAATCTTCGCTAATTCTTTTCCTTCTTCAATCATTTTATCAGCTTCTAAGCTAATTACTTCTGCACTTACAGGCCCTTCTATAAAGCTGCAAATTTCACGAATACGCTCATGGAAATCTACGCCTTCTTTTGCTACAAGTGATGGGTTTGTCGTTACTCCAGCTACTACGCCTAATGCATTTGCCTCTTTAATTTCGTTAATGTTTGCTGTATCAATAAAAAATTTCATTTGTTATTCTTCCTTCCTAATTTTCATTTTATATTTATTTATTTTTCTTAATAAGCTCTAATTCAATCGGAATAGATTTGTCCACTTTTTTACCTTGTGTTATCTCTTTTGCTGTTTGCATCGCCTTCTCTCCGATTAATTCCGGTTTTTGAGCGACTGTTGCAGCCATACGCCCATCATTAACCGCTTTCACAGCATCTTCTGTTGCATCAAATCCAACAACGACTACATCCGTTTTTCCAGCAGACTTCAATGCTTCAAGTGCACCTAATGCCATCTCGTCGTTATGCGCAAACACGGCTTTAATATCGCTATTTGCTTGCAAAATGTTTTCCATAACAGATAATCCTTTCGCTCTATCAAAATCAGCCGCTTGTTTGGCAACTACTTGTAAAGACTTATCGGCTACGTTATGGAATCCTTTCCCACGTTCACGAGCAGCAGACGATCCAGGGATTCCTTCTAACTCAGCAACGTTTGCTCCATCGCCGACTAATTCACGAATGTAATCACTAGCCATTTGACCACCTTCGATATTATTAGATGCAATGTGAGAAACAACCTTACCTGAATTCGCAACGCGGTCTACTGTAATAACAGGAACATTCGCTGCATTTGCCGCACTTACTGCTGAAGCAACAGCATCTGAATCGGTCGGATTAATAACAACTACATCGACACCCTTTTGAATTAAATCTTCAACATCGTTCGTTTGCTTTGCTGCATCATTTTGTGCATCAACAGCAATCAATTCGATGCCGCTATCTTTCGCTTTCTTTTCTGCACCCTTTTTCAAAGTTACAAAGAAGGGATTATTTAAAGTTGAAACAGAGAATCCAACTTTAATAGTTTTATTTCGACCTTTATCGCTAGAATCCTTTGCCCATTCTGGTGGTTCCATTGAACAACCAGCAGTAATGACCATAATACATGCAACGAGTATAAGTAACCATTTCTTCATGAACTGTCCCTCCATTATGCTTCTTTTCGGCGATCAATTAATACAGCTAGTAAGATTACAAGTCCTTTTA
Organism: Bacillus cereus G9842; assembly: GCF_000021305.1. Taxonomy (GTDB): domain Bacteria; phylum Bacillota; class Bacilli; order Bacillales; family Bacillaceae_G; genus Bacillus_A; species Bacillus_A thuringiensis_S. Next base: position 658,661 of record NC_011772.1, on the reverse strand, counting down.
CAACTTGTTGGAAGAAAGAAGATACACCTAATAAATTTAAACCGTTATTTAGTACACCGATAATTAGTACACCGATGAATGTACCAACAATCCATCCTCTTCCCCCAGAAAGACTTGTTCCACCTAATACAACTGCTGCAATTGCATCTAATTCGTAAGAAGTACCTGCAGTCGGCTGTGCAGAATCTAGTCGTGATGTTAAGACAATACCTGCAAGCGCTGCCAAAATTCCGGAAAGACCGTAAATCATTACTTTAATTCTCGTAACATTAATACCTGATAGTGCTGCTGCTTCTTCATTTCCACCAATTGCAAATGTACGACGGCCAAATGTCGTTTTCTTCAAAATGAAGTACAGTACTGCGAAAGCGATCATCATTGTAACAGCTGGTACCGGAATACCAAGAAAATAACCGCGGCCAAACATTTGGAACATTAAATGATCACCAAGACCGGTGATCGGACGTCCGTCCATATAAACAAGCGTCAACCCACGAAAAATAGTCATTGTTGCTAAAGTTGCAATAAATGGAGCTACTTTTCCTTTCGCAATGATGATACCGTTTACAATTCCCATTACAAGACCTGCTAATAGTCCAACTGCCATTGCAAGGAACGGATCCATGCCACTTGCCATCATTCCAGCAACAAGTGCACTTGATAATGCTAAAATAGAACCTACCGATAAGTCAATACCCCCTGTTAAAATTACGAAGGTCATTCCGAATGCAATAAGCGCATTAATCGATACTTGACGCAGTATATTAAATAAATTTGGAATTTCAATGAACGCTGGATTTAAAGCTGTAATTACGACGATAATTAATACTAAACCGATTAAAGAACCGAGTTGTTGTAATACATTCCCCTTCTTAGCCATCCTTACTCTCCCCCTGTAGCTAGTGCCATAATAGACTCTTGTGATGCCTCATCTTTCCCTAAAATGCCGCCGACTTTTCCTTCATGAATGACAAGAACTCGATCACTCATCCCTAAAACTTCCGGAAGCTCAGATGATACCATAATAACGGCATCGCCTTGCTCTGTAAGCTTATTCATGATAGAGTAAATTTCTTTTTTCGCTCCAACATCTACACCTCTTGTTGGCTCATCTAAAATGAGTAATTGCGGATGAATGCCTAGCCATTTTGCGATTACAATCTTTTGCTGATTTCCACCAGAAAGAGATTTCACTGCCTGCTCTCCGCTAGATGCTTTCACATTAAGAAGCTTCATCATATCCTCTGTAAACTGTTGTTCTAGCTCGTTGCTTAGAACACTTCCTTTTGAAAGACTTTCTAAATTCGGTAACGATAAGTTTTCGCGAATAGAGAAATCTAACACTAATCCTTCAGACTTTCTATCTTCTGTAATGAAAGCAATTCTCTGTCTAATTGCATCTATCGGACTATCAATTTTTACTTCTTGTCCATTTATAAAAATTTGTCCAGAATCTAAAGGTTCATAACCAAATATCGCTTTCATAATATCAGTGCGTCCAGCTCCCATTAAACCAGCAACACCAAGGATTTCACCTTTCCTTACTTGAAACGAAACATTTTCAAATTTCCCTTTCTTCGTTCCGTTACGCATTTCAAAAATGACATCACCAATTTGACTATTTCGCTCTGGGTAACGTTCACCAATGCTGCGCCCCACCATCATACTCACTACTTCATCAAATGATGTTTCTGGAATTAATCTCTTTCCGACGTATTCTCCATCACGCAAAATCGTAATGGCATCACATATCGAGAAAATCTCTTCCATACGATGCGAAATGTACACGAATGAAACACCTTCTTTACGTAACTTATTGATTACTATAAAGAGCGTTTCGATTTCACGATCCGTCAGTGCCGCAGTAGGTTCATCCATAATAATAACGCTCGCGTTTGTCATTAATGCTTTCGCAATTTCGATAATTTGCTGTTGTCCAACCGATAGTTCCTCTGCTAACATAGCGCCTCTTACATGCAATCCTAGCTCTGCTAGTTGCTGCTGCGCAATCGCGTTCATTTGTCGAGTGCGTAAAATACCTGTTTTCCCATACATTAACTCTTTACCAAGAAACATATTTTCAGCTACTGTTAAATTCGGCAATATGTTTAGTTCTTGATGTATAAATGCGATGCCGTACTCTTCAGCTTCTTTCGCATTTTTAAAGGTGCGCTCTTGCCCATCAATCGTGATTGTCCCATCATCTTTTTTGTATACACCTGTTAAAATCTTCATGAGCGTTGATTTACCCGCTCCATTTTCCCCCATCAATGCATGGACTTCTCCTGTTTCAATCATAAACTGTGCATTCTTCAAAACAGGATTGCCATTGAACGCCTTTGAAATGTTTTTCATTTCAATATGCATTCCCATCACTTCCCTTTATTAAAAAATCACGCCTGCATGTAAAATTACATTTGCATAAGGCGTAGCCTCGCCTGTACGAATAATCGCCTTCGCTTTCTTTGTATGCTCTTTAAATTGTTCATGAGATACATACTCAAATGCTGGCTCTATTAATTTTTGCTCGATCTCTTTATTTACTTCCGCATTATTTATAATGACTTCTTCTGCTAACGTCACTTTTTCGATTGCCATATCATCAGCTACAACTTGTAACACCTCTAAAAAACTCGGTTTTCCAATCTCAACAGCTAAATCAATTCGTTTTACTCCATCCGGAATCGGTAACCCGCAATCAGCAATTACAACCGTATCTGTATGCCCAAGTGAAGCAAGGACTGCCGCGATTTCACTGTTTAATACACCATGCTTTTTCATCCAACAATCACCTGCACTTCACGTACTCGATCTCTCGTTGGCATACCGCCCTGTGCTCCAAGTTTCGTTACAGAAAGACCACCGGCAATATTCGCGAAACGAATTGCTTTTTGAAGTGTCTCTCCTTCAGAAAGTGCAACTGCTAACGCACCATTAAATGTATCACCAGCTCCAGTTGTATCCACTACATCAACAGCAATGCTAGGAACATGTACAATCTCTGTGCCATTATGGAAACGAACACCGTTAGAACCTTCTGTCATCAATAATTTATTTGGATACTTCGCCAATAAATCTTCAATTGGTGATGTAAAATCATCTAATACAATGCGGCACTCATGTTCATTTGGCGTAATATAAGTTGCTTTTTCTAAAATTTCTTCTGATAAAACTTGTGCTGGCGCTGGATTCAACATAACAGGAATATTATGTTCCTCACAAATAGCCAATACATATTTTACTGTTTCAAGTGGAATTTCTAGTTGAAGAACAACCATATCCGCTTTTACAAGAAGGTCTTTGGAGCGATCTACAACTGACTTATTTACAAGAGCATTTGCCCCTTGTACGACAACAATACTGTTATCTTCTTCTGCTAAAACGATATGAGCAATTCCTGTCGTTCTATCTGTAACCGGTACCACATAATCGATAAAAATGCGTTCGTTCTCTAAATTTTTTCTAACTACTGTTCCATAATCATCATTTCCTACCGCTCCAACCATCGCTACATTTGCTCCTAACCTAGCTGCAGCAACTGCTTGGTTTGCCCCTTTCCCTCCTGGGATTGTATGAAACGCTTCACCAATTACTGTTTCTCCTGCTTTCGGCCGTTTTTTTGAAACAGCCACTAAGTCCATTGAAATGCTTCCTACTACTGCAATATTTGGCATCTGTTTCATCTCCTTACTTCGTTGTATTTCGTTCTATAATTTCAATCGGCAAACGATAGTGTTTCTCTTCTAATGTATTTCCTTCCATTTGCTCTAACAACAACTCTGTTGCAATTTTCCCCATTTCATATATCGGTTGTGCAACTGTTGTAATAGATGGATACATCATTTCTGTTAAAGAAATTCCATCAAATCCAATAATTTGTAAATCATCTGGAATGGCAATCCCCTTTTGAAGTGCAGCCTTTACAATACCAATCGCAATTAAATCATTCCCAGCAACAATACCATCAATATGCGGGTATTCTTCTAATAATTCCATCGCTACACGCTCACTATTTGCTGGATCAAACGTACTCTCTGCAATCATATACGAAAGATTATTTTGCGTAATAACGTCTACAAAACCTTCAAAACGTTCATTTGCAGTACTCACATCACGTGGACCGCGAATATGTGCAATATGTTTACATCCTTTATCTAGTAACAACTTTGTCGCAGCCTGACTTCCTGCATAGTTATCTGCATATACAGTAGGAATACGCTCATTAAACATACGGTCAATCGCAACAACCGGGACAGATAAATTCATGTAATTAACACTATTTTGTGGATTCGTTGCTACAATAAATCCATCTACATTATTTTGTCTAAGTACATCAATGTATTGTTTCTCTTTTTCTAAACTTTCATCAGAGTTACAAAGGACAACTGTGTAACCTTGTTTATGTGCTACATCTTCTACGGCACGTGCAACTTCTGGAAAGAACGGATTCACGATATTTGGAACAACTAAGCCAATTAAACGAGACTTTTTATTATACAGTGAACGCGCTACTGTACTAGGCTTATAATCTAACATCTCAATTGCACGCTCTACCTTTTTTAATGTATCTTCGTGAACATATCCATTTTTATTTAAAACTCTGGAAACGGTCGCAACAGATACTCCCGCTAATTTCGCAACGTCTTTAATCGTACTCATTCTCTTTTCTCCTCATTTCATGTAACCGTTTACAGAAAATAATATAACGTATTTCTAAAAATACGTCAATCATTTCTCACTAAAAAGCTTTTAAGGTTATACTCAAAAAAGCACCGCCATAAGGCGATGCTTCTTCATTACGAGTATGATACAGTTTTTTCTTTTTCTTCTACAGCAGGCTCTTTAGCATCTTTTTTACGATCTGATAATTTAATTTTTTGTAAGAAAATCGTAAAGATGGCACCTACTACGATAAATACTAATCCTGTTAAGAATACAGTATGAAGCGAGTCTACTAAAGAGTTTTTCAAAATAGGTACAATGCTGTTAGCGAACGCTTCTGGCATTTGTTTTAATGCCTCTGGGCTAAATAGCATCGAATATAAACCTTGTGGATCTGTGTGAATCATATCTTTAAATTTCGTTACCATTTGTCCCGCTTCTTTCGGGAATGTATCTAATACAGGTACTAATTTATTTGTTAACGTTGTACCTGAAGTGTTATTCATAATTGATCCTAAAATTGTAATACCAAATGTTCCACCAATTTGACGGAAGAACTGACTTGATGACGTTACGACACCAAGGTCTTTTTTCGGGAAGCTTTCTTGTAACGCTAATGTTAATGTCGGCATTACAAGACCCATTCCTAAACCGATAACCATCATATAAGAAGTAGCTGTAAGCTTCGTTGTGTGCATATCCATCGTTGTTAATAACCAGAAACCACCCGCCATAATAAGCATACCTGCGATAATTTGTGGTTTTACACCAACTTTTAATACAAGTTGCCCACCGATAATACTCATTACAATCATTGTAATCATCATTGGAGTCATAATTGTTCCTGATTCAGCAGCACTTACTCCTACAATACCTTGCATGAAGAATGGTACGAACATAATCGCGCCGAACATTCCAATACTCATAAAGAATCCAATCGCATTCAGTATTGTAAATGTGCGATTTTTAAAGAAATGCATTGGTAAAATCGGCTCTTCAGCTTTCGTTTCAACAATAACAAAGCTAACGATACCAATTACAGCTAGTGCAAATAAACCGATAATTTGCCAAGAGTCCCATGCATAATCTTTTCCGCCAAACGTTAGCGCAAGTAATAAACTTACAACACCTAGAATCATCGTAAAGATTCCAGCGATATCAATTTTAATTGGTCCTGTTTGTTTATGTGATTTTAATCCCATTGCAATAAAGATTGTTGCTAAAATACCAACCGGTAAGTTAATGTAGAATACCCATCTCCAGTTCACTGCATCTACAATCCACCCACCAACTTGTGGTCCAATTACAGAAGCAAGACCGTATAACGCACCAAAAATACCTTGCCATTTCGCACGTTCTTTTCCCGTGAACATATCTCCAATAATAATCATAGCCATTGGCATCATAATACCGCCACCAAGACCTTGAATACCACGGAAAATAATTAATTCTGTCATACCATTTGCCATACCACATAACGCCGAACCAATCATGAAAATAACTAGCCCTGTTATATATACGTTACGACGACCAAGTAAATCCGCTAACTTACCTGCAATTGGTACAACTGTCGTTGATGTTAACATATATGCTGTTGTTAACCATGTCATTAAACTTAATCCGCCTAGGTCACCGACGATACGTGGCATTGCTGTACCAACAATTGTTCCATCTAATGCAGCAAATAGCATCGCGATTACTAAACCGATTAACAACAACTTTCTATTTTGATTTTCTTGTTGTTCCATGTAATCTCCTCAATTCCTCTTAGTTATTCTCTTTTTTCTCTTGTGTCCCGCAAATAATGGTTTCTAACTTCTCAAAGAGACGTAATAAATCTTCTCTTTCTTGCAACTCTAAATGTGAAAAGTATTTTGCAATATGCTCGTTGCGAGCTGTCATTGCCTCTTCTACTCTAGATTTCCCCTTTTTCGTTAACTCGATGATGACAACACGACGGTCATCTTTGTCGTGATAGCGTTCTACAAGTTCTTGATCGATTAGACGATCAATCATCACTGTAATTGCGCTAGGCTTCACGTACATCTTTTTTGCTAATGTTGTCGCTCTTGAAGCCCCATAATGATCTAGAATCTTTAAAATATAAAACTGCGGTGGTGTAAGTCCTGTTGCTTGCATTTGTTCTAATAACTCCGTCTGCATTTTCTTTCCAATCGAAAAGGCTAGAGCTTGAATTTTATCGATATGCGTCATATCATTTGGCATGTTATCCACCTCTTATTTAAACAATAAAATATTTAACGTATTTAAATATTAATCCCACGAACAAAATCCGTCAATACTTTTATTCATAAAAACGTTTACATTTTTGTCACAAAGTTGTATAATTTTCGACGAAGTTAATATTGACAGTCACGGAGAAACGGAGTACACGGCTATGAATCATAAAAAAGGAAACTTTTTTATATTTCATGGCCTTTTTATATTCTCTGTCTTAAAACGCTTCGAATTAATTAGGGGAGGATTTTCATTTTATGTTTTTCACACAATTATTTAAACCTGCGCCCCACGCGGAACGCTTACCAGCTGATCGCGTTGATAGCGAATACCGTAAATTACGTTTACAAGTATTCTTAGGTATCTTCATTGGTTATGCAGGTTACTACTTTGTTCGAAAAAACTTTTCACTAGCAATGCCATACTTAATCGAGCAAGGATTTAGTAAAGGGGAACTTGGGGTTATCCTTTCAGCAGTATCTATCGCTTACGGATTAAGTAAATTTCTTATGGGTATCGTATCCGACCGTTGTAATCCTCGCTACTTTTTAGCAGCTGGGCTATTTTTATCAGGTATCATTAATATTATTTTCGGCTCATTTTCTTTCATTACAACGAGCATTATACTTATGTTTGTACTTCAGTTTTTAAATGGATGGGTACAAGGCATGGGATGGCCTCCTTGTGGTCGTACGATGGTTCACTGGTTCTCTATTAGCGAACGTGGTACAAAAATGTCTATTTGGAACGTCGCTCATAATGTCGGCGGCGCGCTGATGCCTTCTCTTGTAACATTAGGCTTATACTTCTTTGCAAATGACTGGCATAGTATTTTTTACTTCCCAGGTATTCTTTCAATTTTAGTTGGTATTTATGTACTAATTACAATGAAAGATACACCTCAATCTTGTGGACTACCTTCTATTGAAGAGCATACTGGAGAATATCCACCAGATGAGAAAATAAAAGATCGCGAACGCGAACTTTCGGCAAAGGAAATTTTATTTAAATACGTACTAAACAATAAATTTTTATGGTACATCGCTATTGCGAACGTTTTCGTGTATTTCGTACGTTACGGCGTTGTAGACTGGGCTCCTACTTATTTAGTAGAAGAAAAAAGCTTTACTCATAGTAGCTCACGTACTGCTTACGCTCTATATGAATGGGCTGGTATTCCAGGTACACTTCTTTGCGGATGGATGAGTGATAAACTATTTAAAGGACGTCGTGCACCTGCTGGTATTTTATTTATGATTGGTGTATTTATCGCAGTTCTTGTTTACTGGTTAAATCCTCCTGGTAATCCAATGGTTGATAGTATCGCTCTTGTCGCAATTGGATTTTTAATTTACGGACCGGTTATGTTAATTGGTCTACACGCTCTTGACTTAGCACCAAAGAAAGCTGCTGGAACTGCAGCAGGCTTAACTGGATTCTTCGGTTACTTAGGCGGAGCTGCTTTCGCTAGTGCCGCTATGGGCTTTATCGTAGATGCATTCGGGTGGGATGGCGGATTCATCTTATTACTTGCATCTTGCATACTTGCAATGTTCTTCCTTGCCCTTACTTTAAATACAGGGTCAGTAAAATCAAAACAAGCTTAAATAACATATAAAAATCATAAAAATAGCTCTTAGCATCTACATACATGCTAAGAGCTATTTTTTATTTTCATTGCTGTTCCTACTAATGATAACAACCAATTCCTTCCCTACTCTAATATTAAAAAATTTGATGAAACACCTTTATTAAAACAGCTAACGTAACAGATGCAGCAAATCCCCCTAGACAAATTAAGCTTACCCCTTGACTATATGACAAATTTTGAAATGATTTCATTGCTTCCATCCTCCCTATCTCCCCTGTGATACTTTTATTTTACCAATGGGAAAAATTTCATAACATCGATTTCTCTAACAACTAACTTACAAATTTGTAAGTTAACATCTTTTCAACTTATATATCTAGTATTTCCACAAATAAGAGTTATTTATACATAAAAAAGACCTCAGTTATACTAAGGTCTTCATTACATTCTATTTTATTTTATAATCATCACCGGACATTTCACTCGTTTTGCTATTTTATGACTGACACTACCAAGCACCATTTCTTGCAGTGTATTTAGCCCTCTGCTTCCAGCGATAACAAGATCTATATCTCCTGTATTTACATATTGAACAATTGTATCTCCAGGATCACCATGTAATATCGTAATTGTATAAGAAATGTTCTCTTTCTTTAATAGACCTTCAATCTCTTTTAATTTATCTTTTCGACTAGCTGATATTGTTTCTAAGTCTGTTTGACCTTGTATAATATCTGATTTTGCCGTTCTATTATCTACTACGTACACAACTTCAACATTTGTTTCTTCGCTACATTTCGCAATATATGTTGCATGTTCCGCTGCTCGAAGTGCATGTTCAGAACCGTCACATGCTAATATAATTTGTTTGTACATATGCTGAATCCCCTTTTCGTTATCCTACTCGTATTATATAATAAAGCCCCCTAAAAAGGAGGCTTTTAACTAGCAATTCTTTTATTATAAGTAGCCAAATTTGCAACAAGTTTTGAGCTACGTTCATTTAATCCTGTTATACTTACTTTCACACCACTTTGCTCATACTTCATGATAACTTTATCAATTGATGCCACTGCTGAATCATCCCATACGTGCGCATGAGTAAAATTCATTTCAATTTCTTTTACATCTTCATTAAATGAAAAATTATTTATGAAATCGGCTGTAGATGCAAAGAAAAGTTGACCGTGAATTTCGTATATTTTCTTATTTTCAATATATAAATGTTTCACGTGAATCTTTGCCATATTGAATGCAAATAACACCGCACTAATTACTGTTCCGATAATTACACCTAATGCTAAATTATGTGTAATTAAGACAATCACAACTGTTACAATCATAACAAATGCGTTTCCTTTTGGTACTTTATGAATCGTTGTTACAGAGTTCCAATCAAACGTTCCGATTGAAACCATAATCATAACCGCAACTAAAGCTGCCATCGGAATATGAACGACATAATTCCCTAAAACGAATAGTAATACGATTAAAAATCCGCCCGCTACAAATGTCGATAGGCGACCTCGTCCACCTGATTTAATATTAATAACAGATTGACCGATCATTGCACATCCTGCCATTCCTCCGAAAAATCCAGCAACGATGTTTGCGATCCCTTGTCCGCGTGCCTCTTTATGCTTATTACTTTCTGTATGCGTCATATCATCTAAAACTGAAGCTGTTAATAAAGACTCTAGTAAACCAATGATTGCAAGCATAACTGCATAAGGTAAAATAATCCCTAATGTTTCTAATGTAAATGGCACATCAGGAATACTAAAGAACGGTAATTCTTTCGGTAGGCTTCCCATATCCCCTACTGTTTTCAACTGTAATCCGCTCATAAGTGCAATACTCGTCACAATAATAATTGAAATAAGCGTAGAAGGTACAGCCGTTGTAATACGTGGAAATAAATATATAATTGCAAGTCCTAATACAACGAGTGCATACATTTGCCAAGTTGCATTTTTAAAATGCGGTAATTGCGCTGTAAAAACTAAAATTCCAAGTGAATTTAAAAAACCACTCATAACAGATTTCGGAACAAACTTCATAAATGAGCTCAGTTTGAACACGCCAAAAATAATTTGGACGATACCTGTTAATATTGTTGTAGCAAATAAATATTGCAAACCATGACCTTTAACAAGCGTTACCATTAATAATGCCATTGCACCTGTTGCAGCTGAAATCATTCCAGTTCTTCCGCCAACAAATGAAATGGTAACCGCAATACAAAAGGCTGCGTATAGTCCAACTGTCGGATCCACGCCTGCAATAACAGAGAAGGCTATCGCTTCAGGGATTAATGCTAAAGCAACGACAATTCCTGATAACACGTCCCCTCTCACATTAGAAAACCAGTCATTTTTTATCGTTTGAAACAAAATACCACTCCTCTACTCCTTTATAATTTGATTTTCTCCATAAGAAAATCTAGCCGACTGCACGAAAGCTATTATATAACGAGTAGAAGATTTTTTGCTATGTAAAAGTTTCCTAAAGAAAAAGACGCTACCTTAGCAGCGCCTTTACTCACTTTATTAATGTCCACCGTGTCCTTGACCACTTTCCTGAACAATTTCTAACCTCTCATCTAGTATTCCTTGTGTTTCAAATGAAATATCACTCGTACTTCCTAATAAGAAGCCATGATTATATGGTCCAAGTGTTGGATCATCTTTAAACTTCGGCTGAATAGTAGCAAGGAAGTCATACACTGGTTGTGAAGCTTTCCCTTCTTCTAACAAGACAACAGGTGCGTGTTTACCCATATGTGAAAAAGGTGCTCCAGCAACTGCTAAATCTGGTGTTTTGCTTGAAACAAATGATAAACCGTGACCAGGTTTTGTGAATCCCCAGCCAAATTTTGTTTTTTCATCTTTAAATTTAGCGAACGCAATCGAGTTTTCTGTAGGGGTCTCTCCACTAATACGCGTTACTTTCCCGTATTTGCTTAACTCTTTTTCTACTTCTTTTGAAACAATTTTTTCTGGCCCTAATACATATATATTTGCTTTATCTTTTCTCATTTTTAATGCCTCTATTGTCGCTTCTGGCACTTTATTCTTTTCTGTATAGAGTAGTGGTTCCGGCATATGAGAAATCCAATTTACAGCGGGTGTTGTATATAAACGTCCTTCTTCTGCAGACGAACCGATAATAACACTATTTGGGTAGCTTCCTGTTATATCGGCATACTCCTTATCAACATCCTTCGCAAATATAGCTGGGTCCGTTTCTTTTATTTGTTTTACTTTATAACCTTTCAATTGTTCAAGCGCGCTAGTACCTACATCTCCCATCACCATAATTTGTGTTCCCTCTTTCGTTCCGATTGGATTTAATCGTTTTATTTCTTTTAACGTCATTTCCGGTATCTTTTCTTTTTCTATAAATAAAATCGGCCCGTTATTCGGATGATGAATAAGGTCTGCACTCGCAATACCTAATTGCCACTCGCTTGCTGGTACTAAAATAACAGCACCTGGCTGGTTCTCTTTATGGGTTGCTGGCCATATCGTTTGCGAAGTTAACACTGCCATTTTTAGGGGGGCATTTGTATTTAACCTCGTTACATTTTTTAGACTTGTCGTTAATAAATCATTCGATGCCCCTTCGTTCATTTCTTTTGGCGCGGTTACTTCCTGATTCATTTTCATTTCCTTTTGCTCTGTTTTCTTCTCTTTTGTAGATTCATGATTTTTATGGTCTGTATTCGTTTGCCCACATGCAGCAAGACCAACTGCTGTAATTATTGTTATCCCAAAAATTCGGGTCATTTTTTTCACTATACCGCCTCCGTATTAATCATTTTTGAGCCAATATGATTACCTAAAATGTAATTTCAACTCCACAATAACAAGCAATTCTGAAGAAATTATGCAGACACATCATAATCTGCACCATTTCTTCATGATTTTGCATTACACTTTAAGTAACGATTATAAATATGGAGGGCTCTCTATGATTGATATACTGCTCGTAGACGATGAACCGAGAATGCTTGAATTATTAACGCTTTATCTTACTCCAATTGGATATAACTGCGTATGTGCGACTTCCGGAGAAGAAGCTATTTTACATATAGAAAATCGAAACTTTAAATTTGTTTTACTCGATATTATGATGCCAAAGATGGACGGATGGGAAACGTGCAAAAGAATCCGTTCATTTAGTAACGTTCCTATTATTATGGTTACCGCTCGTGATCAAACAGTAGATGTCATCCAAGGATTAAAACTCGGAGCGGATGATTACGTAACGAAACCTTTCCATGAAGAAGAACTTTTCGCAAGAATTGAAGCCGTTTTAAGACGTACAAATGAACATAAACAAATCCAATATCACGGTATTGTATGGGATGAAACAAAACACTTCGCTTCTGTACATAATGAAGAACTTCTTCTCACACCGATCGAATTCTCTTTACTCGGGTTATTTTTACGCCATGTGAATTATGTATTAAGCCGTGATCAGCTCATTGAACGAATTTGGGGATTAAACACAAATACAGAAGATCGCACAGTCGATTCACATATTCGTAATTTGCGTGATAAATTGCGAAAAGCAAATTTCCCTATTGATCATCATTTAAAAACCGTGTATGGAGTAGGTTATCGATGGATTGATACCGAACATTAAGGAGCAAAGTGATGAAACGAATCTCTATTCAATTCGGATTTTATTTTTTAATTGTCACACTTTTAATTGAAAGTGTTCTATTTGTATTGCTCTATTATAGTCTCGTAAACACTAGAGTAAATGAAGAAATGACTGCTTTATTAAAACGTGGAAACAGTCATCGTGATGTACTTGAAAAATATTATGATAAGCAAACAATCTCTCACGTAGCACTAATGGAATCTGAAGCTGAAACAACTGTCGTTATTACAAATACAAATAAAGAAATACTAGCTAAATCTAACGAAATAAACACGACTATAAACAATCATATTAGTAAAATGCAAACTCGAACAGACCATAATGGAGCGATTATAGAAAATCATTGGAAAACATCTAATTATATATGTACAGTTAGCCCTATTGTAGTCGATGGAAAACATGAAGGCTATGTGTACATGTTTCTTGGAACAGAATCAATTGAAAAGTTGGTTAATGGATTAACGAAACAATTCATTATTGCTGGTGCCATCACGTTTCTACTCACAGTCATCACAATTTTCCTATTATCACGTTTATTAACAAAGCCATTGTTACACATGAAACATGCAACTGAAAAAATGAGTAAAGGCGATTTGTCCGTTTCATTAACGACTACTCGAAATGATGAAATTGGTGAACTAGCATCATCTATTCAAACGCTCGCAAATGATTTACATTATATGAAAACAGAGCGAAGTGAATTTCTAGCAAGTGTTGCTCACGAATTACGAACACCGTTAACATACGTACGAGGTTATGCTGACATTGCTTTAAAAGAAAGCACCCCTCCTGAACAACGTTTGCGATATTTATCAATTATAAAAGACGAGTCTGATTACATTACAAACTTAGTTCAAGATTTATTTTCACTTGCACAAATAGAACAACATAGCTTTTCTATTCAAGTAAAGGAAGTGCATTTACACACCTTCCTTACTCGCATAGCTGAAAAAGTAAACGCCATGTATAAAGAAAGATACATTAAAGTTTCTTTCTCTTGTTCTCCTACATTGCTAGTAAACTTAGATGAACAGCGATTCGAACAAGTGATAGTGAACATTTTAAATAACGCTTATAGACATTCAAAAGAACATTCTCATATAAACATTTCTATTACAGACGAACATAAACGTATCTCCATTACAATTGAAGATGAAGGCGAAGGTATTCCACCTGAAGACCTCCCTCACATTTTTGACCGCTTTTACCGTGTCGATAAAGCAAGATCACGATCTACAGGCGGAACTGGTTTAGGACTCTCTATCGTGAAGGAAATTGTAGAACTACACGGCGGAAATATTACTGTAACGAGCGAAGTCGATTACGGGTCTTGCTTTATAGTTTCATTACCATCCATAAAGAAACACGACTATCATCAATAGTCGTGTTTTTTATCCCGCATTAACGGGCAGTAAGACCCCTACATCAAAATTCAGCGGAAGCAAAGAAGTTAGGTGGGGGATCAACTGCCCGTAAAAGCCCGATTGGTTCAACTAATAATCAGTGGGAGATGAACAAAACCCCCACTGATTAAAGTTTCACTTTATCATTTTACTTTATAATATAAATTTACAAATTGCCCAAAACGTTTCGTATCCGTTAAAGTTAAATTAATTTCTGGATTCTTGTCTTGAAATAACGGAACTCCAGAACCTAATATATGCGGTGTAATTGTAACAACATATTCATCAATTAAATTATTCTTAAAGAACTCTCTCAGTAGACTCCCTCCACCGACCATCCATATTTTAGATCCTTCTTGCTCTTTCAACCTTTTCGTAAACTCCACTACCTCTTCATTTACAAAATCCACGTGTTCATTTGAACCTTTTTGTGAGTTAGAAAAAACATAACATTTTTTATCTAAATACGGGAATGTTTCCATATGCTCTACTACATAATCGTACGTTCTTTTTCCCATAATTATTGTATCAATCGTTTCGTACATTTCTGTATAACCGTTATCTCCCTCTCCTTCGGTTTCCATTAACCACTGTAAATCATCATCTTCTTTCGCAATATATCCATCCAAGCTAGCGGCTATAAATAAAACTATTTCACGTGACATATTTTTTCCTCCTTACATCTCATCTTGATAACATTATGCTGTAAACAATATACTAACAATAAAACACGACAATTTATGTCATGTTTAAAAAGAAAAAAGGTGATACATTTGTCAAAAGCTAAACGCTTATTAGATATTCTTATATTTGCTTCTGCAAAAAAAGCATTTACAGCTCAAGAAATAGCTGATGAATTTAATATTTCCGTTCGTACTGTCCACAGATACATTTTAGATTTAAGTGATATGGGATTACCTATTTATGCAGAACAAGGTCGTAATGGAGGATATAAAGTATTAACGAATAAAGTCATTCCCCCTATTTTATTTACTGAAGAAGAAGCGGTATCCATCTTTTTTGCTTTTCAATCTTTAAGTTACTATCGAGACTTACCTTTTAACACAGAAATCAATTCCGTTACGCATAAACTGTATAGCTCTCTACAACATGATGCGAAAGTGAAAGTTAATAAAATACGTTCTTATATCGCTTTTTGGAATCCGAAGAGAACAATTGATACACCTCTATTAAACGCAGTGTTAAGTGCGGCTATTGAAAATAAAAATTTACACTTTCAATACGAATCTAAATCGGGGATAAAAACAAAACATGTTCATCCTATCGGTGTATACGCTCATGATGGGCTATGGTACTTACCATCCTATGACTTCAGGAGAAAAAAAGTATTACTGTATCGTGTTGATCGTATTCTTTCTATATTATCAACAGAAAAAAATGAAAGTACGTTCATGAATTTAGAAGAATGGTTTACCTCTAGCTCTAACGTAGTGCACATTCCTACCCAATTACATGTTTTACTAACGACAGAAGGCGTGCGCCAATGTAAAAGTGTTCCTTACCTTGAAGAATTCGTGGTAATAAACGAAGACGGGACAGGATATATACATTCAACAATTGATAAAGGCGAAATCAACTTTATTACCCCTTTATTTTATAGACTTGGAAAAGATGCACGAATTTTAGAACCGAAAGAATTGATAGATGGTTTACTTATGCGTGCGAAAGAAGTTTTACATATGTATGAAGACGAAAAAAGCTGCTAAATATAAGCAGCTTTTTTCGTCCCGTTGTTCCTATTGTTTTATTATTGACGAATGTCAAACCACCAACGATTTTTCGAATTCATATTCTCAGTTCCACTAAAACCACTGTAACGGAAAGCATCAAGGAAAATTGAATCTAGTTTATCCTCATCCACAAAATAACCTAAATTAACTTTCATCGTTTGGCCAGGTAGGATACTGCCAATATTGTAAAAGCTTTTTCCATCTCCGTGAGGTTCTAAATAATCGACTTCGCCCGTCATAATATTTTTTTCCGCAATTCCATCTCTTTCAGCGTAATTCCATACATTACCTTTACCTTTAAGCACTTGTATGGATGGAGTCATATAGATTTCTTCTGTCGCCTGTTTACCAATATTTTTCACTGTTGTTGTCAGGTAGACAAATTTAGGACGAATTAATTTTGACTCTACTAATGTATCAATTGAATCTTTACCATTTCCAACTTTATATTCATCCCGTCTATATGGTATCAATTGTCCCGCTTGATCCAAAGCTTGATTCTCGCTTAGTCTTCCTAATCCCATTTCATTAAAGTTTTCTTGCTTAAAATCTTTGATTGAATCAAAAGTTTCAACTTTTTCTATCACATATTCAATTTGGCTCTGATCCATAGATATCGTTACTGGAACCTTTTGCCCTATATGAAATAGTCGTTTGCTATCTTTTTTCAAAGGAATCACCTTAGTTGTTTTACCTTCTTGGCTAAAATACTTTTTATCATAATCGCTTATATGTGATGACTTTTCTTTTGACGTGGGCTCAAGTGAAATGCTCCCTAACACATCTATCATTTGCTCTTCGTTTATATCGTTTCCAATATAACTTTGTAACATAATTCCCTCTTCCTCAAAATAGAGAAAAATCACTCTATTAAACATTAAATCTTTATTACCAGTTTCTCTATGGACAATTACTGCCTTCTTACCATTTATCTCTTTTTCTTCATAACTTTTCGAGTACAGAGTTGGAAAATCTGAATTCTCCCCTACTCTCCAAAGTGCGAATGAAAATCCACCCATTGCGTAGTTATCTTTAAACGAATATTTCATAGCAGAGTCATCAATTGCTTCCATATTTTCTGGTAATTTATCAATTTTCAGCTTATACCACTTATCAGCCTTTTTCGTGTCCTTATTTGTTACCGACACATTTACTTCATAATTTTGTTTTTGAACAATCATATTATAGACTTTTACTGCACCAAAAACGGTTGTCGGCATACCAATCAATAAGCAGGCAGCAGCGATTAACATACGATGTCTTTTACTCTTTTTCTGTGGTCGCTCGTCCTTCAGCTTCATTTCCTCCATAAACAGTTTCTTTTTGCGCGTATATGTATGTGAAAATTCATGTTGTTCTTCGGATTTATCAAAATCATCTAAAGCAATTTTTTCAGCAAGTTCATATATTTCTTTGGAGTTCTTTGAATTCGTCATGTTGTATACCTCCTATCATATTTTGGACTCGTTTTCGAGCGCGTTCAAACTGCTTGCGGACATTAGCCTCCGTAATCCCCATTACACTTGAAATTTCTTGATACGTTAAGTTATAGAAGACTTTGTACTTAAACACCTGTCTGTTAGATTCATTTAACTCTTTTAGCAATGTATCAATTTGAACCTCAGACATTTTACGTTTTTCCCACTCTTCAATATTTTCATCTACTGCTTCTATTGATTCTCTTTCATATTCTTCTAAAAATGTTTCATGTCGTTTATTTTTCCGGTAACTATCAATCGCCTTGTTTTTCGCGATCCTCAAAATATAGCGTTTAAGCTCTTCAGTGCTCAAGCTATGGAGCTTTTCCAAGTTCTTATAAAGAGTAATAAACGTCTCTTGAACCGCATCTTCAGCCTGTTGAATATTATTTAAAATAGAATACGCTACATAATAAATTTTTTGTTCGTACAACTCGTATAGCTCTTCCATCTTTTCATAATCGTTATTTGTAACTTTCATATAATTCCTCCTCTCACTCTATATAACGAATGAGCACTGTACTTTGTGACACTGCAAAATCTTTTTATAGATAAAATTTAATAATAGAATAAACAAAAGCCCAATTTCTCTATTGTAACTGAGAAATTGGGCTTTTTAATATTAGAATTTTCCTGACTGTATCTCTAAGAAAAATTCTTTTACACCTTTTCAATATGCAGTATTTGCTCTATCGCTTCTTTTAACAAATTCTTTGTCTCTTCAAAGTTATGATTCTTCTTTTCCTCCGGTTGCACCGTATAAAACTCAGCAAACGAACGCTCTTTATATCTTGGTACGACATGCATATGGTAATGTGTTAACTCGTTAAATACTCCACCATTTTGACAAACTGTAATTCCATCTGGTTTATATAATGCCTTAATCGCTTTTGCAATCAGCTTAGAAGCATCCATAATTGATCTTGCTACAACGTCATCTAATTCTTCTACTTCTACAACATGTTGCTTTGGCACAATTAAAGTATGTCCTGGGTAGAAAGGCGCATGATCTAAAAAGCAAGTTACATAATCATCTTCATATACTTTATATATTTTTTCCTCTTCGTTTGCTAATTTACAACCTAAACAGTCCACTACACTTTCCCCTCTTTCTAAAAACATAAAAACGTGAGAATACGGCTCTCACGTTTTTATGTTTCATTTTATTAGTTCAATTGTTTCCGTAACCTTTATACTATCTTTTACAGATTGAACAATCGTACAATTTTTCACTGCAAGCTGCAATGCTTTGTCCAACTGCTCTTCTGTAATGTTTTCCGCTTTAATTTTATATTGCAAATGAACACTTTCAACTGGTTTGGATAAAGCTTCACTTCTACCAATTTCAGTTTCGATCGTAAACGTATCGTATGTAATACGTTTCTTTTCTAAAATTTTTCGAAAGACAATTGCACTACATCCTGCGATAGAAGAAACGAGTAATTGTAACGGTGAATACCCGTTTTCTTTTCCAATCGCTAATTGAGCGTACGATAAATCTGCCTTTATATCATCGTGTTTGATTGTTAGTTTCATTTGTTTTGTCCATCTCCACTTTCATCGGTTTCTGCTGTTTCTTACTCATATAATAATAATATATATAGCAGAAAATGATAAATGGAATACCGCAGTATAACGCCATTCTTTGTTCAGGAATAAACGCTAAACTAATAACAACGATGCTATTTGTAATTAAAGCTAAAATTGGAACAATCGGATATAGTGGTGTTCTATACTTTAAGTCCTCTAACTTTCCTCCACCTTTTATATACTGACTTCTAAAGCGAAGTTGCGATAGAGCAATAATGATCCAACTTGAAACAGCCGATAAACCAGCTATCGATAATAAGTACATGTATACTGTATCTTCTGCAAGGAAACTTGTGAATAGGGATAATCCAGCTACCGCAATCGTTACGACTAGCGCTGTAATTGGAATACCACGTTTATTTACTTTCTTGAAAGAAGTTGGTGCCATTCCTTCATTTGCAAGTGACCATAATATACGTGTCGCTGCATATAATCCAGAGTTCGCTACAGATAATAACGCAGTAATAATAACAAAGTTCATAATATCAGCTGCATATGGAATACCGATTTTATCAAATACAACTACGAATGGACTTTCAATTACGCCTGCTTCCTTCCAAGAAATTAATCCTACTAAAATTGTCATTGTTAAAATGAAGAATAACATAATGCGCCATACTGTATTACGGATCGCACGTGGAATTGTTTTTTCTGGATTTTCACTTTCTCCCGCTGCAATCCCGATTAACTCTGTTCCTTGGAACGAGAAGTTAACTGTAATCATTGTAAGTAATACGGCAGCTAGTCCATTCGGGAAAAGTCCACCATCGCTTACAAAGTTAGAGAAAAGAGGTGCTGCTTCTTTTCCGTCATATGATATAAATCCTAATAATGCACTACCACCAAGAACAACAAATGCAAGGATTGTAATTACTTTAATACTAGAAAACCAAAATTCTAATTCAGCGTAGCTTTTCGCTGAGATAGCATTTGACGCATATAGAATAACGCCGAATACAAGGCACCATACCCAAACATCAACATTTGGAAACCATCTTTTCATCATTAAACCTATTGACGTTAATTCTAGACCCACTGTTACTGCCCAGCCGAGCCAGTATAACCAACCAATCATAAAGCCTGTTCCTGGTCCAATAAACTTCGTTGCATACTTTTGGAAAGATCCCGAAACCGGCATTGCTACCGTTAACTCTCCAAGACAAAGCATTGTTAAATACATAATAAATCCGCCTACTAAATATGAAAGGATGGCCCCCCCTGGTCCAGCCTGATTAATGGTGTAACCCGAACCTAAGAAAAAACCAGTTCCAATTACACCACCAAGTGCGATCATAAATAAATGTCTACTCTTCATCGTACGATGTAATTTCTCATTCGTTGGTTGCTGCATCTAAATCCTCCCCCTACAAATACCCCTATATCTTGTTAAAATTTTCTGATAATAAAAATATACACGAAAGCGATTACATTTTCTATATAAAATTAAAACTTTTCTGATAAAATAATATAAAAAATCTAATTATAGCTAGATTTAGATTCTATTTAGAGGAAAATAAGGAGAAACAAGGAAAAACCCTTACATATATTGTAAGGGTTAACGAAGTTCTAATCTTCTGGATAAAATTGATAAACTATAATTTACGATAAAGTACATACAAGCTACTACCATAAACGTTGGAATCATATAATTCACATTTTGTCCGCTAATAATTTGAGCATTATGCATAAGCTCTGGCAGTGATATAACAACTGCTAATGCTGTATCTTTCAGCAATGAAATAAATTGACTGACAAGCGGTGGAACCATTCTCCTTAATGCTTGTGGTAAAATGATATGCCAAAGCGCTTGCACATACGTTAATCCTGAAGATCTTGCGGCCTCAATTTGTCCTTTTTCAATCGATAATAGACCACTTCGAACAATTTCAGATATCATTGCTGCTTCAAATATTGTTAAAGCAACAATTACAGCTGTTATAATTTCTAATTTCAAGCCTGCTTCTGGTAGTGCAAAATACGTGAAAAATATAATCAAAAGTAGTGGTAAATTTCGAATTACTTCAACGATAATTCCTAATACTTGTGAGACGACAGGTATTTTCATGTAGCGCAATATCCCTATTACACTACCAATAATAAAGCTAAGTACAATTGCTACGAGCGCTACCTCTAACGTTATAAGTAATCCTTTTAATAAAAATAGAATATGATCCCCTGTAATTGCTCCCTTAAAATCCATTTACACCGCCTCCTTTGCTAAGCGTTTTTCTAAATAACGCACTAGCATACTGAGCGGAATTGTTAATATTAAATAAAACATCCCGACAAATATATATACATCAAACGTAACAAACGTCTTCGTTGAAATTAAATCTCCTTGATACATTAAATCAGCACCAGCAATAATTCCAAGTATTGAGGAGTTTTTAACTAAATTGAGAAACTGGTTTCCTAAAGGGGGAATTACAATTTTCATAGCTTGAGGTAAAACGACATGGTACATTGCTTGCGTATAAGTCAATCCTGAGGAACGTGCTGCTTCCATCTGACCTTTCTCGACTGATAGAATACCAGCGCGAATAACTTCCGCAATAAACGCTGCTGTATATACGGTAAGCGTAACTGTTCCTGCTACAAAACCATTTAAAGTAATTCCTATTACAGGTAACGCGAAATAAAATATAAATGCAATTAATACGAGTGGAATATTTCTTACAAACTCTACAAAAGCTGAACCTACCCAATTTAAAATACGAATCGGTGCGATGCGCATTACTGCCAAAATTACTCCTAAAATAAAACTGCCTATCAATGCAATTACACTAGACATAACTGTATATTTAAATCCTTCTAAATACATATCAATGTTATTCGTTAATATAGAAAAATCAGGCACATATTCTCCCCTCTTTCTTTACAAGAAGAGGATGAGCACTCTCATCCTCTCACTTTTACTATTTATCAAGAAAAATAAAGTTTCACTTTACTTCTCTTGTTTTTGACCGATCCATTTTTCATACAATTTATCGTATTCCCCGCTCGCCTTCATATCTTTTAGTAAGTTATTAATCTCTTTCGTTAAATCGTCTGCACCTTTTTGCACTGCAATTCCGTACGGTTCATCTGTAAAAATTTTTCCTACTACTTCATAATTAGAATCTTGTTTTGCCATTCCGTAAAGGATTGCATTATCTGTCGTTAACACATCACCTTTACCTGCCTTTAACGCTGTAAATGCCTCACTATAATTTTCAAATTCTAATACAGTCGCTTCTGGTGACTTTTGACGAATGTTATTTGTAGATGTTGATCCTTTTACAGCTAATACTTTAACGCCTTGTTTTATATCATCGATGCTCTTAATATTGCTTCCTTTTTTCACAAGTAACGATTGTCCGGCTTTAAAATATACATCTGAGAAATCCACTTCTTTTTTGCGCTCTTCCGTAATTGTCATTGTCGCAATAATTGCATCAATATCACCATTTTTCAGCATTGGAATACGTGTTTTAGACGTTACTTCTTTCAGCTCTAGCTTCTTTTCATCTCCAAGAATTTTTTTCGCAAGTGCCTTCGCAACATCAACATCGAATCCTTCTACTTGCCCTGTTGAAGGATTTTTTAATCCAAATAAATTCGTATCATTCTTCACCCCGACTACTAATTTTCCTCGTTTCTTAATTTGCTCAACAGCCCCGCCTTGCTTCGTATTTGTTTCCTTTGCCTCATCTTTCTTACTTCCGCATCCAGCAACAACAAGCACGAATAAACATGAAAATACGATTAAAGTAAATAACTTTTTCATTTTAAGCATGGAATTCCTCCTCTAATGATTTAGCACCCGACTTAAAAATAAACGAGCTCTTTCTTGTTCAGGATTTGCAAAAAATTGCGCCGGTGTC
Organism: Bacillus cereus G9842; assembly: GCF_000021305.1. Lineage (GTDB taxonomy): Bacteria > Bacillota > Bacilli > Bacillales > Bacillaceae_G > Bacillus_A > Bacillus_A thuringiensis_S. Next base: position 635,414 of record NC_011772.1, on the reverse strand, counting down.
GTATCTTCAATAATTTGACCATCATCCATAAATAAAATCCGATCTGCTACTTCTCGCGCAAATCCCATTTCATGCGTGACAACGACCATTGTCATCCCTTCTTTAGCTAGCGTTTTCATAACATCAAGTACTTCCCCGATCATCTCCGGATCAAGAGCAGACGTAGGCTCATCGAACAGCATAATTTCCGGCTGCATCGCAAGTCCTCTAGCAATTGCTACTCTTTGCTGTTGTCCTCCGGATAATTGATGTGGATATACATTAGCCTTCTCCGGGATTCCTACTTTCTCTAAATAAAACATTGCTGTTTTCTCTGCTTCTTCTTTGGAAACTTTATTTACTTTAATCGGTGCTAGTGTAATATTTTGCAGAACTGTTTTATGTGGGTATAAATAAAAATGTTGAAAGACCATCCCAATATTTCGCCGCAATTCATTCATGTCCGTCTTTTTATTGTGTACCTCTGTATTTTGTACAATTAATCCTCCATCTGTAATTGCCTCTAATTGATTTATACATCGAAGCAATGTACTTTTTCCTGATCCTGAAGGCCCGACAACTACTACCACTTCTCCTTTTTTCACTTGCACATTAATATTTTTCAAAACTTGAAAATTACCATAATATTTATTTACATTACGAAATTCTATCAACATACTCCCCCTTCCCCTAACAACGCATGTACATTCTTTTTATATTCAAAAATAGTCCCAAAAATAACTTTCAGCTTCAATTTGTCCATAAAAAAAGCAAAGGGTTTCCCCTTTGCTTCTTCATTTCTATTCTATTAAGATACTTCTTCTTTCTTATCTTTCCCGTATTCATGCTCCCAAAAATCAGCATTTTTAATTCCTAATGGCTGCGGATCGAATACTGGATCTTTTCCTTCTTTTTTCTGTTTTTCATAATCCTTTAATGCGACTAATGCAGGTTTTTGTAATAATAAAATCGCAATGATATTTACCCATGCCATAATTCCTACACCGATATCACCTAAAGCCCACGCCGTTGCTGCTGTTTTAATACAACCGTAGAATACAGCTCCTAAAAAAACAAATTTTAGTACAATAGACAACCAAGGACGGTCTTTATCACGATTTAAGTACGCGATATTCGTTTCTGCAATGTAGTAATACGCCATAATTGTTGTAAACGCGAAGAATAATAACGAGATTGCAACGAAACCGTTTCCAAATCCAGGAAAAACAGATTCTACCGCCGCCTGTGTATATCCTGGTCCTGGCTGAGCGCCATTTAATTTATTAACGATAAAGTTTTTTCCGTTTGCATCAAATACGTTATACATGCCTGTAATAATCATCATAAATGCTGTTGCTGAACAAACAAATAATGTATCAATGTAAACGGAAAATGCTTGCACTAAACCTTGCTTAGCTGGATGTGATACTTCAGCTGCTGCTGCTGCATGTGGTCCAGTTCCTTGCCCTGCTTCATTGGAATAAATACCTCGTTTTACTCCCCAAGAAATTGCTAAACCGATAATACCACCGAAAGCCGCTTCTAATGCAAAAGCACTTCTTATAATTAGCATAAATGCTTCTGGCAACTTTTCAATATTCATAGCAACAATAACGCAAGCTACTAAAATATAACCAACTGCCATAAACGGTACGACAACTTGTGCAACGTTAACAATTCGCTTTACTCCACCGAAGATGATAATAGCTAGTACAACAACTAATAAAGCCCCTGATACGGTGGTGTTAATTCCAAAAGCTGTTTCTAAACTTACAGCAATACTATTTGCCTGCACACCTGGCAGTAAAAGCCCCGTTGCAAGAATTGTCGCTGCAACGAATACTAATGCATACCATTTCACACCTAAACCTTTTTCAATGTAATAAGCAGGTCCACCACGAAACTGTCCTTGATGTTTCGTCTTATATATTTGCGCTAATGTAGATTCTATATAAGCTGATCCTGCTCCTAAAAAGGCCACTGCCCACATCCAAAATACAGCTCCTGGTCCACCGAAGGCAACCGCTGTTGCTACCCCAGCTATATTCCCCGTCCCAACGCGTCCTGATAACGAAAGTGCTAACGCTTGAAATGAAGAAACACCAGCCTCTGATTTTTCACCTTGAAATGTCAGCTTCACCATTTCTCCTACATGCCTTACTTGTAAAAACCTCGTTCGAATGGAAAAATATAAACCTACTCCTAAACATAAATAAACAAGTGCTGGACTCCAAACAATATTATTTAACCAATTCACGAAAGCTTCCAACATTCCCCCTCCTTCTTTATAAAGAATATTCAGAATATATATAAAATTATAAGTGTATACTGAATCTAGGACAATATTATTTTAATAAAGTAAACATATTTTTGTATAAAAAAACAAAGTATATATTTGTTTTATATACTTTGTTTCGAACTAAATGTATTATATATTCACAATTGCTTCTCTTTTTATAATTCTTTCATATAGCTCTTCTGATAATTCTCGGAAGTTATCTGGCATACCTTTCCCCTTAAACTTCTTTTGAAGTGTACCGTATAAACCAACATCACGTAGACGTAAAAACAACGGTAACGATTCATACCAACTATCCGCCAGTCTGTGCTCATGCTCATAGCCTTTTCGTAACACTTGTAGCTGTTTACGAGCAAAGTCTGTCTTCTCTTCCGCTGTCCATGGTGTAAATAGAATAGAGTAATAGAGAACCATCGCTAAATCATGTATAAAGTAATTATAAGCCGCATCATCAAAATCAAAGATTGTTAGCTCTTTACCATCATAATGAAAATTACCGGGATGGATATCACCGTGCATAAGACCGAACGTTTCTCTTTCAACTGGAAGGGCCTTAATCTCATCCATTAATACCGCTGCAATCTTTTTCACTTGATCATCTTCTAATTCATTAACAATTCCACTTTCGTCTTCTTCCCACGTATCACGATAGTCTGTTTTAGGATAGCTCATTGTTAGGCGATGCAGTTGTCCAATCGCTTTTCCCCATGCTTCAAAATAATCATCTCCCCAATAAGGCGATCCTTCCCCTTTTACTTGCTCACCTTTTGCATATGTAAATAAAGAAGCAAAAAAGAAAGTGCTATCTTCCGCTCCAATTTCTTCTACAAGATTTTGAGAAGTTGAGTTAAGAGGTCCTGCTACCTTTGCCCCATGCTCCGCAACATATCGTAAAAAATCTAGTTCAGCTTCAACTTCTTTTTTAGAGCGATGCGAAGAATGCGTTAAACGTAATACATAGTCCTCATCATTATCTCCCTTCGCCTTAAAAATATAATTTTCAAAATCTCCAAGCGGCTTCTCTTCCACTGTTACATGAAATGCCTTTGCCGCTCTTCTTAAGATCTCTTTCGTAAAAACACGTTCTACAGCTATTTCCATATGTATCCCTCCTATATATCTTCTTAATTCGACACAAATGTGAGAAGTACTGCTATGAAATTGAATAATGCACAAAAGACAATATAACGTAACTTTCAATTCTCTTTTAAAAAAATAATTCAAGCATAAATTTCTCACAAACGACAAAAATTAACAGAAACAGTTGCACTTTAAAAGAGGTGGAAATTATGACAGAGAGAAAAGAACAACAAGAGAGTAAAAAACAAAAACATATGTTTCCATCACTTCCTGAGAACATTAATTACATTGAAAATAAACTTTCTCATTCTGATGATATAAAAAAATTAGATATCCCTTTTCAAAACGGAAAAGGGATAATCTTATATATCGAATCTTTAGCAGACCCAAATTTAATTCATCAATTAGCTCTTGAACCCTTATTAACTCGATCTGATCTATCTTTAGATAAAGCATTTTCTACATTAAATATGAAAAAAGAAACGAATTTAAATTACGGTGTACAACTTTTATTACAAGGTAAATCTTTATATTTCCATGAACATGTCGAAAGCTTTTGTACTTTTGAAACAGCATTATCTTTAAAAAGAGCTATAACAGAACCTGATAATGAAGGGATTGTACGCGGACCACATACTGGTTTCGTAGAAGATTTAGCAACCAATTTAGCGTCTATTCGTAAACTCATAAAAAGTCCAAATGTCGTCGTTAAATATTTCACACTTGGTGAAGAAATGCACACGAAAGTGGCAATTACTTATATTCAAAATATAGCTAATGACGATCTCGTTGCAGAAGTGAAAAGAAGATTAGAAATGATTAAGACAGACGCACTCATGCCACCAGGCTACATACAAGAATTTATAGAAGATACGTCTTTCTCACCATTCCCACAGCAATTAAATACAGAGCGCCCAGATAGAACTGCTGCTAATTTAATGGAGGGACGAGTCGCTATTTTATCAGATGGAGATCCAACAGCACTTATCGTTCCTGTTACACTCTTTGCCTTCTATCAATCACCAGATGATTATAATAACCGCTGGATCGTCGGTTCTTTCGTCCGAATGATTCGCTTAGTAAGTTTCTTAATCGCCTTTCTCTTACCAGCTATATATATCGCAACCGTCGCTTTTCATCCAGATGTGTTGCCACTCGAACTCGTCTATACAATTAAAGCCTCATTAGAACAAGTGCCACTTCCTCCTATTTTTGAAGCTCTCTTAATGGAATTGATCTTCGAATTATTACGAGAAGCTGGTATTCGTTTGCCGAGCCGCGTTGGACAAACAATCGGTATTGTAGGCGGTTTAGTAATTGGGGATGCAATTGTAAAAGCTGGACTCGTTTCTTACACAATGATTATCGTTGTAGCTTTAACTGCAATTGCTTCTTTTCTCGTACCATCAAATGATATGAGTTCAGCAGTTCGGATTCTGCGTTTCCCGTTAATGGTTCTTGCTGCTATATTCGGCTATGTAGGGATTTCATTCGGCATAATTATAACTTTCGTTCATTTATGTCAACTTCATTCTTTTCATACACCATATCTTTCTCCTCTTGCACCAATGCGGATAAAAGATATGAAAGATTCCTTTGTAAGATTTCCAATTTGGTCATTTTGGGAACGACCACATGATTCAAAACCAAAAAAAATGCAACGACAACATGTAACGAGAGAGGATGAGAACGGTGACAAACACGCAAAGTAAAATTTCACTTGTTCAATTGACCTTTTTCGTTATCCAATGTCAAATCGGGGTTGGTATACTTTCTCTCCCAAACCGTCTTCACCCAATAGCAAAAGGTGGTGGATGGATTTCTGTTCTCATTGCGGGGCTGGCAACTCAACTTATCATTTTACTCATGTGGTTTTTATTAAGAAGGTTTCCTGATGCAAATATGTATGAAATTGCTTGTATGATGTTTGGTAATAAATTTGGAAAACTATTAGGGTTTTCTTATGTTTTTTATTTTACTCTTATCGGTATGACCGTTATGTTAAATGCATGTACCGTCATTAAAATATGGATTTTACAAGCAACTCCTTGGTACGCAATTCTCCTATTATTTACAATAGCTTGTTGCTACGTAGCCTATAATACCTTTAAAGTAATTGTACGATTTTATGTCATGGCCTCTATTCTCATTTTACCTATGGCGCTTTTAATTGGACTTGGGCTCTCACGGGCTGATTTTTCTTATATTTTTCCCATTACAGAGGCTGGATGGTGGAATATTATTAAAGCATCGAAAGAAACAATTACAGCTATGTATGGTTTTGAAATCTTTCTCATCGCATTTCCTAAAGTAAATGGGACTGCTGTTGCAAAACTAAAGGCAATTTCTATCGCTAACGGATTCGTAACTCTTTTTTATGCTTTTACTGTTTGGATTTGCTTTATCGTATTTAGTCCAAAGCAAGTTGAGCTTATTCCAGAGCCAGTTGCTTACTTATTGCGCTCCTTACATATTGGGATTGTAGACCGTACTGATTTAATATTCATACCAATTTGGATGATAACTGTCGTAGCTTCTATTGCTAGTTGTTACGCTGCTGCTTCTATAGGTATTGGGCATATATTCAACCTTGCTAATCATAAAAAATCTGTTCCAATTGTTGGAGTTATTTCTTTTAGTATCGCCTTATTTATAGATACACCTGAAGAATTAAAATTGATTGCAAATTTCACTGATAAATTCACTTATATTTTCATTATCGTTCTTCCTTTTTTATTTCTTCTTTATTCCTTATTAAGAAATAAGAAAGGAGCTCCATATGCACAAAAAAACAGTTAAATTATGTAGTATCTTATGTGCTAGCTCACTTCTTTCTGGTTGCTGGGATCAAGAGCCTTTAAGAGAGGCTAGATTAGCTTATAGTATTGGATTTGATATTACAGAAGAAAATCAACTTCAGCAAACGGTTGAACTTGTAAGAAGTTCAGGAAGCCAACAATCTTCATTTGAAAATGAAATACATTCAGCAACCGGCCGTAACATACGCGATACTAGCGATACTTTGAAAGAAAATGTGACTGGAAATATTCGCTATTTCAAATACGGTGTGCAACTATTGGGAACAAAAATTCAAAAAAAGGGGATATTACCTTATTTAGATATTAGTTTTCGGGACCCTACAAACCCCACTGCTCTGGTAAAACTTATTTCAGTAGATGGTGAAACAGCTGCAATACTAGAAAAAAAGAAAGTAGGAAATTTACTAATTGGAGATTTTCTAAAGAAAAAAATTAAAAGCTTAGAGGACATGAGCATATTTCCAAATGAAACTTTGGAAACAGCCGCTACAAAAATGTTAGATCCCGGCAAAGATTTCACCCTCCCATCTATAAAGCTAAAAGGAAAAGAAGTTGTAACCAATGGGATAGCTCTATTTAATAAGGATAAATTAACTGGGCTTTTACCTTCACGACAATCGGTACTCTTCGTATTACTAACTGATAAAATGGGAACGAGCGCTCGCATAACCCAAAAGCTTACAAATAGCGATTCATCTAATACGTCTGACTACATTACCATTGACGTGAGCAATCAGAAATTAAAACGAAACTTAAAAATAACAACAGATAAAAAAGGAAATGTTTATGCTCACATTAAGCTCCAACTAAAAGTTATAGCAATTGAATCTCCAAGAGATAATCTGTATACAATGGACGACAGAGAAAAACTAAATAAAGAACTGTCTAAACAGCTCACGAAAGAGGCGAAAAAAATAATAAACAAACTCCAAAAAGCAAACTGTGATGCTTTCGGTATCGGCAGACACCTTATCGCTTATCACCCTGAGTTATGGAGGAAAAAAAATTGGGATAAAGATTATGCAAAAGTAAAGTTTAAACCTGAAGTAGAAGTAAGCATTTTGTATAGTGGTGTCTTAAAATAAAAGGTTGTATGCCCATGCGGCATACAACCTTTTTATTTCGTATATCGATACACAATTGATTCATATGGTCTTAAGTTAAGTTTTGCAATATCCTTGCTGGCATCTTTATAATTCGACAGTAGTACTTCTTGTTTCATTCCATCTAATTGAACGTGCGCTGGTACAGAGTACGTTATTTCTTCTCCATAGAAGTTATTTATAACAAGTAGTACTTCACTTTCTGTAGTACGAGTATATGCCCAAATTTTAGGATCATTTTTATCCAAAATAGCATATTCTCCTTCTGTAATTACATCATACGTTTTTCTAAGTTCTATTAACTTTTTATAATGATAAAATACAGACTCTTTATCTTCTAATGCCTTCTCTACGTTTATTTCTGTAAAGTTTTCAGCCACTGAAATCCAAGGTGTACTTGTTGTAAAACCACTGTTCATCTCTTCATTCCACTGCATCGGAGTACGAGAGTTGTCACGAGATTTTTGTTTTAAAATCCCGATAATCTCTTCTTTTGATAATCCTTCTTCTCGCTTGATATCGTATATATTTAACGATTCCACATCGCGATATTGCTCGATGGACTCGAATTTAGGATTCGTCATACCGATTTCTTCGCCTTGATAAATGTAAGGTGTTCCTTGCAACATATGCATAGCTGTCGCTAACATTTTCGCAGATTCATTTCGGTACTTTCTATCATCACCGAAGCGTGACACTATGCGAGGTTGGTCATGATTACACCAAAATAACGCATTCCATCCTCCGCCCTTTTGCATTTCAATTTGCCAGTTAGACATAATCTCTTTTAATTTAATAAAATCAAACTCTGCTTTCGTCCACTTATCACCATTCGGATAATCTACTTTTAAATGATGGAAACTAAACGTCATGCTCAGTTCATTACGCTCAGGATTAGAATATTTAATACAATTATCAATTGTCGTAGATGACATTTCTCCAACTGTAATTACATCTTTTCCTGCAAAAACTTTTCGGTTCATCTCTTGTAAATATTCATGAACACGCGGACCATCTGTATAATACTTGCGTCCATCACTTGTCGCAGTATTACCTTCATCGTTTAAGAAACATTGGTCTTTTGAAATTAAGTTAATGACATCTAATCGGAATCCTGTTACCCCTTTATCCAGCCAAAAACGCATCATATCATATACTTCTTCGCGAAGTTGTTCATTTTCCCAATTTAAATCAGCTTGTGTTTCATCAAATAAATGTAAATAATATTGCTCCGTCTTCTCATCATATTTCCAAGCAGATCCACCAAACTTAGACTGCCAATTATTTTTTTCATCACGCCAAATATAGTAATTACGATATGGACTATTTTTATCTTCCTTCGCTTCTTTAAACCACTTATGTTCAGTCGAACTATGATTTACAACAATATCAAGCATAATTTCAATGTTACGTACTTTCGCTTCTGCTAAAAGTTCCTCAAACTCTTCCATCGTTCCGTAAGATGGATCAATGCTGTAGTAATCACTTACATCATATCCATTATCATTTTGTGGTGATTGGTATATCGGTGTTAACCAAATATAATCCACTCCGAGTTCTTTTAAATAATCTAGTTTCTCTGTAACCCCTTTTATATCACCGGTTTCTTTATTGTAATAGCTATTAAAGCTCTTCGGATAAATTTGATAGACTACACTTTTATGCCAATCCTTCATGTTTAACTTCCTCCTACTTCTGTTTGACTCTTTTTGCAAATAACCATGTTAAAGTAAATGGGATTACAACTGCAATAATCATTCCTACAATAAACATTGGAATCGATTTCGGAATGATAGAAATAAATGCTGGCAATCCGCCAATTCCGATAGCAGGTGCTAATACACCATTTAATGTAATGAATATCGCTGCCACAGCAGACCCTATAATCGCTGCATAGAACGGGAACTTATTTCGTAAATTCACACCAAACATCGCTGGTTCTGTAATACCGAAGTATGCTGAAATGGCTGATGTTGATGCCATACTTTTATCATTTTGATTTTTAGAAATCCAGAACATTGCAAGTGCCGCACTACCTTGCGCAATGTTAGAAAGAGCAATCATTGGCCAAATGAATGTGCCACCGTGCTGTGCAATCAATTGTAAATCAATTGCAATAAACATATGATGCATACCTGTAATTACAAGCGGTGCATATAATGCTCCAAACAATACTGCTCCAACTACTGGTACTGTTTCATATACACCTACTAATCCTACTGTTAATAAATCTCCAATATGACGTGTAACCGGACCGATAATTCCTAATGCTAACACACCTGTCACAACGATTGTTGTAATTGGTACAACTAATAATTGAATTGCATTTGGTACATGTTTCTTTAAGAAAATTTCCACTTTACTTAATACAAAAGCTGCTACTAAAACAGGTAAAATTTGTCCTTGATATCCTACCTTCTCAATTTGGAACAGTCCTAAAATATTGAAGTACTCAATCTTTTGACCCTCTAAACCAGTCGCTGCTTTTCCATAGTCCCAAGCGTTTAATAAGGCCGGGTGCACAAGCATTAATCCCATAACAATCCCTAGTATTGGACTACCACCAAAACGCTTCGTTGCTGACCACCCGACAAGTGCTGGTAAGAATACGAATGCTGTATTGGCCATCATATTAATTAAATCCCAAAGCCCGCCTAAGTTCGGATAAACATCTAATAAATTTTTCCCATCAAAAAATAAGTCCTTTGCCCCTAATAGATTGTTAATACCCATTAGTAAACCAGCTGTTACGATCGCTGGTAATATCGGCATAAATACATCCGAAAATATTTTCACAAACTTTTGAGCTGGATTTAACTTCTGATTTCCAGAATCTTTTACGTCAGCTACAGTCGATTCTTCCATACCTGCAAGCGTTATCAATTCAGCGTAAACACGATCTACATCCCCTGGACCAATTACAACTTGAAATATACCAGCGTTATGAAACGCTCCTTTCACTAATGAAACAGACTGTAATTTATCATTATCTATTTTACTTTCATCTTTTAAAGCGATACGGAGCCTCGTCACACAATGTGCAGCTTGTTCAATATTGTCTTTCCCACCAATATACTGCAACACTTCCTCTGCTGTTTTACGATAGTCTTTCCCCATATTCCCGTCCCTCTTTTCTTTTTTTGATACCGTTTACAATTACATATTAACTCGTATATATAAGTTAGTCAACACTCGTATATACGAGTTTGTGTTTTTTTTTTATAAAAAAAGAGATGAAACAATATTTTGTTCCACCTCTTTACTTCCTGCGTGCCACATCCGAAAAGTGAAAAATATCTAAACGGTGGCGTGATTCTGTGTATTCAAACTGACTTCCATCATACAAATGTGTAAAGTTTTTCACAACGACAACATAGTCTGTTCCATTTAAATCTAAATACTTTCTGTCATCCTCTGTACACGGCTGTACTTCAATTATCCTCTGCGAATAACTAATATGTAGCCCAAGCTCTTTCTCAATGTATTTATAAATCGATGCAGTTGCAATTTCTTTCGTTAATCCTGGAATAAACTCAGATACAAAATGATTTATATCTAAAATTACTTTTTCTCCATCAATATTTCGTACACGTTTAATATGATCAATCTCTGTTTTTTCTTTTACATTTAATAATTTCGCAATTTCTTTTGTGGCTTTTTCTTTGTCCATTTCCACAACTTCCGTAATACAATGACGTCCTAAACGTTCATTTTCTTCTTGGAAACTTACAATACCGCCAAAATTAAATTCAATATTTTTTCGCTTTAAAACAAAAACACCTTTTCCATGAATTTTTTGCACATATCCACGCTCTTGCAGTAAATCTACAGCTTTTCTTACCGTGCCTCGGCTTGCCTCATACTGCTTCATTAATTCTGTTTCTGATGGGATTTTGCATCCCTCTTTTAATTGTTTATTATCAATAGATTTACTGATTTCTGTATAAATTTGTTCATACTTACTCATCATCTACAATAGCCCCTTGTCACCTTCTAATTCTATATGTATTATAACATGCTTCACTCTTCTGCCAATCTCTCACTTATTTTCCAGTACAAGAAAAATATAGGTAAATATTTAATCTTTAAAACGTATTTTTATAAAAATTTTTATATTTTTCTTTTCATTCAAAAAAACATGTAGTATACTAACTTCAAAATCAGAGGAGAAAGGGAGCAAAGAACTATGCTTACTTATACAACAACTGTAGTTTCATTTGCACAAAAACATCATCATCATACGTAACCCTTGAAACCTAGCGGAAAAATTACGCGTAGGTACAAGGGTTATTCCCGTTGTACCTACGCTTTGGCGAAAGAGCCATGTAGGTATTTTTTTATCTACATGGCTCTTTTTTTATTGTCAAAAAGCTAGTAAAAAATGATGTTTAAGCAAAACTTACTACAAAGGAGTTAACAAAAATGGAAACGAAAAAATGGGGATTATGGGTTTTAACAGCATTTGTTATCGGGAATATGGTTGGCGGTGGCGTATTTATGCTTCCAGCAAATTTAGCACAAGTATCAGGGCCAATGGGTTCTACACTCGCATGGAGTATTACAGGCCTTGGCGTATTTATGATTGCACTTGTATTTGGAAATTTAGCGATTCGGAAACCAGAATTAAAAGCTGGACCACAAAGCTACGCTCAAGCGATGTTTCCTTCAAAAAAAGCTGGTAAAGTTGCGGGATATAGTATGGCATGGGGATATTGGGCTGCTAACTGGGCTGCAACAGCATCTGTTATTATTTCCTTTGCTGGATATTTATCAACATTCTTTCCAGTTTTACAAAGTAAGCAAATTCTTTTTTCAATAAACGGATTTTCACTAGAACTCGGAAAAGGATTAACTTTCCTCGTATGTAGCCTTATGCTGTGGGGAATTCAATATATTCTTTCTCAAAATATTGATCGAGCTGGAAATATGAATCTACTTGCTACCATTGCAAAAATTATCGGATTTACAATGTTTATTGTAATTACATTATTCATTTTCAATGCCTCTAATTTCGGAGACGGTCAAACCTTTATGAATGAAGCAGGACAATCCATCTCGTTAGGTGGACAAATCAATTCAGCTGCTATTGCAACACTCTGGGCATTTATCGGTATTGAATCAGCAGTTATGCTTTCTAATCGTGCAAAATCACAGCGCGATGTAAAAAAAGCTACGATTTTCGGATTAATTATCGCTCTTCTTATTTACATGTCAATTACTTTACTTACAATGGGAGCTCTTCCGCAAGATGCTTTAAAAGAGTCTCAAAAACCATTAGTAGACGCATTAAATTTAGCAATTGGAAATAAAGGCGCATATATCATGGCTTTACTCGCTCTTATATCTTTATTTGGATCTACAGTTGGTTGGATTGTTGTTAGTTCAGAAGTACCTTACCAGGCAGCAAAGAATGGACTTTTCCCTAAGTTTTTCGGGAAAACAAATAAAAAAGGTAGTCCTTCAAAATCATTATTGATTACAAATGTAATGACGCAAATTTTCTTATTTTCAACGATTTCTGGTACTGTTTCAGAAGCGTATAGTTTCGCTATTGTCGTAGCAACATTAGCCTATTTAATTCCATACCTAGTTTCTACTCTGTACCAATTCAAACTGGTTATTACAGGAGAAACGTATGATATAATGCCTGGTTCTCGAATAAAGGACGGGATCATCACTACATTAGCATTTGTATACTCAATTTGGGTTATCAAAACGGGAACTGCTGATTTAAAAACGTTCTTCTTAGGAATTGGATTGTTCGTATTAGGTCTTATTCTTTATCCAGTACTAATGAAAGACTCACAAAAAACGGATTAAATAAAGAGAAGCTGCTGGCTTCTCTTTTTTATTAAAAATCTGTAATTAACTTTTCTTTTAACTCTCCTACAGATAAAGGTTTCGCATAATAAAATCCCTGTACATAATCACAGCTCATTGATTGTAACAAACTCTCTTGCTCTACTGTTTCTACCCCTTCAGCAACTACTGCTAAATTTAAACTATGAGCAATTTCAATAACAGATTTTACAATTGTTCGTTCTGGTTGCGCGTGATCATAATGAAATTCACGAATAAAATTACGATCAATTTTCACAATATCCAGTGGTAGTTGTTTTAAATAATATAAGGAAGAATAGCCAGTTCCGAAATCATCCAAAGCAATTAAAACACCCATATTTCTTAATTCTTGTAATGTAGCAATAATATAATCAAAATGGCGGACTGCAATGCTTTCCGTTATTTCTAATATTAAACGGTTCGGAGGAAAACCAGTTCTCTTTAAAATGCTACGTACAGACAAAATAAAACGTTTCTGCATTAATTGTTGTATAGATAAATTCACAGATAACTTTAGTCCTTCTTGATAATTTGGCAATGTTTTAAACAATCGGCACGATTTTTCTAATACCCAGTCTCCTAGCTTTATAATAAGTCCAGACTCTTCAGCTACCGGGATAAATTCGCTTGGTGCAATGGGGCCGTCTTCTGTCATACAGCGTACTAAAGCTTCTATACCAGAATATCTCTTCGTTTTCAAATCAATAATAGGCTGCAATGCTACATCTAACTCTTCATCACGAATTGCCTTTTGCAAAGCAAACTCAACTTTCATTCTACGATTTATTTTCGCCCGTAGCTCATCTGTAAAGAAACATGCAGCGTTTCTACCTTGTTCTTTTGCACTATACATAGCTAAGTCAGAGTTTTTCAATAACGTTTCCACGTCTAGTCCGTCTTGTGGATAAGAACAAAGTCCTAGACTAGCTGAAATGTATACTTCATGGCCTTCCAACATAAATGGTGCCTGAAAACATGACAACACAGATGTCGCTAACTGACTCATATCATCTTGCCTATGATTTTTTGTTAACAGCACAAATTCGTCGCCACCTAGCCTAGCCAGAACATCTTTCTCTCCTAGTACATAATGCAACCGTGAAGCGACTTCGCTTAAAAGTAAGTCCCCTATCATATGACCTAACGTATCATTTACTAATTTAAAACGGTCCAAATCAAAGTAAATCATACCAAATTCTTTTTTATCTGCAATCAATTTATTAACGGTTGTTATTAATTGCAAACGGTTCGGCAAACTGGTTAAAGCATCATGATAGGCAAGTTCCCTATAACGACTTTCACTTAGCCGCAATCTATGTTCTGCTTCTTTTCTACTACTAATATCATTTCGAATTGCGATAAACTGGTATGGCTCTCCTTTTTCATTTAAAAATGGAACAATTGTTGTTTTGACCCAATAATATGTACCATCTTTTGCTCGATTCCGAATCTCACCTGTCCATACTTTCCCATTCAAAATACGTTTCCATAAGTTTTGAAAAAAGGTTTTCGGATGATGTCCTGAATTTAAAATACGGTGATCTTTTCCAATTAATTCTTCTCTTTTGTATTTAGAGATTTCACAAAATTTATCATTTACATATGTAATAAGACCTTTTCGATCTGTAATTGCAACAATTGAAGACTCATCTAATGCTAACTTTAAATCTCGCAATGAAGAGTCATATAATGCATGACCTCTCTGTTCTAGCATGCGCATCTCTCCTTGCTTCCTATCTGACTAAAACACAACCTGTTTCTCTTCATAGAAATAGAGATATTTCATTTTCTAATACTAGCCCATTACATAAATTATCTTTTTAAATAGACCGATTAAAATAACATAATATTATTTGTAATAAAAAGCAATATTATACCGTTTCAATTATAACTAGTAGCTTCTCATCTCCCTAATTATTTCGCACCTTATTATACTGCAATCCTTTTAAGTGGCTCTATCCAAGCCCTGTTTCTAACTAATACCATTCACATCTGATCTCTTTACTCTTTAATAACAAAATAGAAATTAGACCATACTACATAACTATTCACGAATAATAATATGAAAATCTACATTAATGTATATGTTTTTGAATTACAATAACAAAATATTAACATATTTTCACCTTAATTTTGGAAGTATTTTATAAATAAATACCGTATTAAACTAAAAAAGAGGGTAGCCTCTTTTTTAGTTTAATACGAATATGGTATTTGCTGATAACCTGGGTATGGCATTGGATACGTTACAGGGTATGGTGATGGATAAGTTACTGGATATGGTGATGGATAAGTTACTGGATATGGCGCTGGATAATACCCTCCACTTGCTGCACCCGTTAATGCGCCAGCTGTCAGTCCACCTAACACTCCTCCTGCAAAGCTTCCAGGGAAAAATCCGCCTCCCCATGAACTCCCCCCCCAGCCCCATCCGCCTCCGTGATGATGATGGTGATCATGGTGATTGTGTCCTCCATGGTGATGATGTCCGCCGTTATGATTGTGCCCACCATGATTGTGTCCTCCATGATGATGATTCCGATAATACAATCCATTATTTTCTATATAATTCATGTTTCTCCGCTCCTTTTCGATTTTTTCATTTTCATATGCATTAAGAGTGGGATAAAAATGTGATAGTACACTGTATGTAGGACAAATGCGGAAAGTATAGGTGAAATGTCTATATTTTGTAAAAAAAGCAAAACACCTTATAATAAAGATGTCATATTACATCTTCTATTTAAGAAATCTATATTGAAAAAAGATTAGGGGAATTATATAGAAATGAAGAAGCCTATCGTTCAGTTACTATTAATATTTACAATTGTATCTATCGTTCTGTTCCTATTAAATACATCGTATATTTCGTTATATACATTTGTCGGTGCTCTATGGTCCATCACAATCGTAGGAATTTCATTCGTTATCTTTATAGAAAATAGATCTCCACAAAGCACATTGGCATGGTTTTTAGTATTAGCACTTCTTCCTATTATAGGTGTGCTTTTATACGCTATTTTCGGGCGCAGCCGCTGGAGAAGAAAAAAACATCTCCATCGTTCAGAAGAACAAAGAAAATTATTCCGTGAAATATTAGAAGGAAGAAGACTAGAGTTATTACTCACAGTCCCACTAAATGAACGTTCCATACATTTAACAGAAGTCATACAAAAATTTGGAGGCGGTCCTGCCGCAGATAAAACAACTACAAAACTTTTAACAAACGGAGATCAAACATTTTCAGAAATTTTGCGAGCTATAGAGCAGGCAAAACATCATATACATATTCAATACTACATTTATAAATCTGATGAAATTGGTACAAAAGTTCGAGATGCTTTAATACAAAAAGCAAAAGATGGTGTTATTGTACGCTTCCTTTATGATGGTCTTGGAAGTAACACGTTAAGAAGACGATTTTTGCAACCTATGAAAGAAGCTGGGATTGAAATTGTAGAATTTGACCCTATTTTTTCAGCTTGGTTACTTGAAACTGTCAATTATCGTAACCATCGAAAAATTGTTATTGTAGATGGAGAAATTGGTTTTACCGGAGGACTCAATGTCGGTGATGAATATCTTGGCCGTTCAAAGAAATTTCCTGTTTGGCGTGATAGTCATCTAAAAATAGAAGGAAAAGCATTATATAAATTACAAGCAATCTTTCTAGAAGACTGGCTCTATGCCTCTAGTGGTTTAAATACTTATTCCTGGGATCAATTCATGAATAGACAATACTTCCCAGGTAAAGAGATTTCACATGCAGAAGGTGCTGTTCAAATCGTAGCAAGCGGACCAAGCTCCGATGATAAAAGTATTCGTAATACATTATTAGCTGTTATGGGCTCTGCAAAAAAATCCATTTGGATCGCTACACCCTACTTTATTCCAGATCAAGAAACTTTAACATTATTACGCTTAAGTGCAATTGCCGGAATAGATGTACGGATTTTATATCCAGGTAAAAGTGATAGCATCATTAGTGATCAAGCATCTCAATCCTATTTCACTCCACTTTTAAAAGCTGGTGCTTCTATTTACAGTTATAAAGATGGTTTTATGCATGCAAAAATTGTACTCGTTGATGATACAATTGCAACTATCGGAACAGCGAACATGGATGTACGTAGCTTTGAATTGAATTACGAAATTATTAGCGTACTTTATGAATCAAAAACAGTTCACGATATTAAACGTGATTTTGAAAAAGATTTTAAACATTCAACTGAAATTAAATGGAACTCTTTCCAAAAAAGAAGTATAAAAAAACGCATATTGGAGTCTTTCATGAGGCTCATTTCTCCTTTACTGTAAGCAATCAACTTCATCTTGATTGCTTTTTCTTTTCCCTTTATCCTCCTTCCTTTTCTTTGCATACCATATTAAAACAAGTTATCATAAGATGTATTACTTTATGAAAATAATGTTAGGTGGGAAATACATGTTAGAACAATTTCATATACATTCTGATTTAAAACAGCAGCTTTCTACGATTCATGAAAAGAATAAACAAGAAGCTGGTGAAAATGCTCATTTAATCGGTACTAAAATATATAAAGCATCTGATAACAGCATTATCGAAGATGCGATTACAGCACTTCTTCTTGGCAAGAACATTCTATTAAAAGGACCGACTGGTAGTGGTAAAACAGTACTAGCGGAAACTCTTTCTTCTTTATTTCAAAAACCAATGCATAGCATTAACTGCTCTGTCGACTTAGATGTAGAAGGTATTTTAGGATACAACACACTACAAACGAAAGATGGTGCATCTGAAGTTTCATTCGTTAACGGTCCTCTTATGAAAGCAATGAAGAACGGTCACTTCCTATATATTGACGAAATCAATATGGCAAAACCTGAAACTTTACCGCTACTTCACGGCGCATTAGATTACCGTAAAATGATCACAAACCCATTTACACAAGAGGTTGTATACGGTGATGAAGAATACCGTGTAATTGCTGCGATTAACGAAGGTTACGTTGGAACAAGTGAACTAAATGAAGCATTAAAAAACCGTTTCGTTATTATTGAAGTTCCTTACATTCAAGGTGACACATTAAAAGAACTATTATTAGCAGAATCAAAATTAAATGATGTTGCAACAATTGAAAAGTTTGTTGCATTTGCAAGCGACCTTATGCCTTTAGCTCGCGATGGACGTGTAAGTGAAGAAGCAGCAAGTATTCGTGGTATTATCGACGCATGTGATTTAGGTGTATATATTCCTGTTATGCGCGCTATTGAACGAAGCATAATTGCAAAACTTAATGATGAAACAGAACAAATGACTGTCCGTGAATTAGCAGAAAGTTATTTCTTTGAGGGATAATTTATGAGACAAATTTTTAGTGACAAAAAAATTGATGCGTCGCTGTTTCTACAAATGGAAAACTTAATGTATGCCCTTCTAAAAGAAGACGATGCCTATCTTGAATATGGCTATAAAGCATACTACGACGAAATTGAAAAGAAAGTTGTCATTAGTCACTTTTGGGATGATCGAAAAGAAGAAGATACAGTAATCGGATTAAAAAGCGAAGTGTTCTTAAAAGCACTTGGTAATAAACATTACTCGGACATGACTTTAATTCGTTCTTATGCGATTGAATTGCAAGAATCGCCCCTAAAAAAGTTTTTAACACAATTATTTGTTCTATTAGAAGATTTACGCGTTGAGGAAATCGTAAAGAACTTACGTCCTGGCACGAAGCATATTTTTAAACGCCGAAAAGAAATGTACCGCAATTATTTCGGCTCTCAAAATGAAATAAACCGCGTTCGTAATTATCACGGTGATCGTTTGTTTTGCCTATGCTATCTTTCATTAACGAGCGATAAATATGAAATGTTTAATAATGAATATTTTGAGCAAATTGAAGCGATTTTACATGAAACATTCCAAGCACGTAATACAGAAGATATTATGTATGTCGTTGAGAAAATTCGCTATCGCTTAGAGGCGCTTCTTGAAAGTGATATGCTTAACAACTATTTCGGACATGCTCCACTTTACTTATCTGTTCTTGCAGACGAAAAGAACTGTCGCGTCGAAGATTTAGCAAATGATGATACACAGCTTATAGATGACGATGAAAATAAAAACAAAATGGATGAAAGTTTCTCCACATGGCATCGTGAAAATAAAAATAACGAAAACGAGAACTTTTTACGCTTTGAATTAGAAAGCGGAACAAAAACAAACATGATGGGCGATACTGCTCGTGAATCAGAAGATGGCGACCAAGCACTTGGTTCTGTACAAGGTACTTCTCAAAAAAGTACACAATCCAACTTTGATGGCGCTGATACAGAAGAAGCAAGAGCTTCACACGCTTCTAGCCAGCACGACGGTGCATACGGTAAGTATAATGTAGGTGCTTCTCATACATTTAAAGAAGCTCGCAAAGCAAATATCGATGAGAAAAAAGATTACCAAGCTATCAAATCAGTCGTCAATAAAGATGTAAAAGAATTAAAGAAAATTATCGAAAAAACGATTGAAAATAAAACGAATGCGAATAGTGATAAATATTACGGAAGGCTTCGCAAAAAATTCCTTCGTATTTATACCGAAAAACAACCGCGTATGTTTTATAAAAAAGGACAAGAGTCACAAGAACTCGATGTTGCATTCCAACTGTTAGTTGACTGTTCTGGTTCTATGTATAACAAAATGGAAGAGACGAAGAAGAGTGTTGTACTATTCCATGAAGCTTTAAAATCTTTAAAAATCCCGCACGCTATTAGCGGATTTTGGGAAGATGCCTCTAGCGCTAAACCTGAAGATAAGCCGAACGTTATCCATGAAGTTGTAAATTATAAAAACTCAACGTTACCAAACGTTGGTCCGGAAATTATGCAACTTCGTGAAGAAGAAGATAACCGCGACGGATATATTATTCGTATCGTTTCTGAAAAGCTTGCAAAAAGACCTGAGAAACATAAATTCTTACTAGTCTTCACAGATGGTGAGCCTTCTGCGCTAGACTATCAACAAGATGGAATTTTAGATACGCATGAAGCTGTTAAACTCGCGCGTAAAAGTGGCATGGAAGTAATCGGTATCTTCATCGAAGAAGGCGAGGCAAAAGAAGCAACTTATCAATTGATGAAGAACATTTATAACCATCACTTCTTAGTTGCAAATCATGCTGAAGATTTACGATTGAAGATTAAACCATTACTGAAAAAATTATTACTGAAGACGATTGAATAGAAGATAGGAGCCTTGTGGCTCCTGTTTTTTCATTCAATTACTTTGTTTCTGGTTGAAACTTATATGGAATGGCTACTTCTAATAAGGATTCAAATCCTCCGTCATAGTATGGGAAGCGCTCATTCGCAATTGTTCGATCCACCCACTCTATTGCAGAAATTTCACCTTCATCTTCCGCAATAAGTTCACCTTTTACTACATTCGCTCGGAATGTAAAAAATAGTGCATGATTCCCTGATTCCTCAAAGAATTTTTCATTGATCGCAACAAGTCCACCTAACGTAGCAATTAAACCTGTCTCTTCTTTCACTTCTCTTATTAGTGCTTCCTCTAATATTTCACCTTTTTCCACAGCCCCACCTGGCAATGACCAAACGTTTTGTTCTGCATTATGTACCATTAATATTTTATCTGTTTCCTCGTCATGTATTAGTGCGTATACGACATCTACTCTTTGCATAAGACTTCTCTCCTCCCAAAAATAATGAAGAGCCGATTCCTAAGAATCGACTCTTCCTATTAATTCATCACTAACTCAGCTGTGAGCTTTTTTTTTAACTTAGCCAACATGTCCGTTGTCATTTTGTCTAAATCGTATTCTGCTTTAAAGCCCCACTCTTTCATTGCTGCAGTTGCGTCAATAGAGTTTGGCCAACTATCAGCGATTGTTTGACGAGCTGAATCTACTGCATAATCCATTGTAAACGTCGGAATGTGTTTACGAATTGATGCTGCAATTTGCTCTGGCTCAAAACTCATTGCCGTAATGTTAAATGCATTTCTATGCACTAGCTTACTTGGATCAGCTTCCATTAATGAAATGATCGCTTGTAAAGCATCAGGCATATACATCATGTCCATGTACGTTCCTTCAGCAATGTATGAGGTGTATGCACCTTTTTTAATCGCCTCATAATAAATTTCAACTGCATAATCAGTCGTTCCGCCTCCTGGAGGAGCTACGTAAGAAATTAAACCTGGGAAACGGACACCGCGCGTATCTACGCCAAACTTTTGATGATAATAATCACATAGTAATTCTCCTGCTACTTTGTTTACCCCATACATCGTAGTAGGACGCTGAATTGTATCTTGCGGTGTATTATCTTTTGGCGTCGATGGACCGAATGCACCGATCGAACTTGGCGTGAAGAACTTACAGTTTAATTCACGAGCTGCTTCTAATGCATTTACAAGTCCGCCCATATTTAAGTTCCATGCGAATAACGGATTTTTTTCTGCTGTTGCTGAAAGTAAAGCTGCTAAATGAATAATTGTATCTACTTCATTATGCTTTGCAATATCATGTAATTTTTGTCCATCTGTTACATCTAACGTTTCAAACGGACCAGACTTTACTACTTCACTATCTGTTTCACGAATATCTGTTGCAATAACATTTGATGCGCCGTATACATCACGAAGTTTCATTACTAGTTCAGAACCAATTTGCCCTAAAGAACCGGTTACTAGAATTTTTTTCATTTTCCCCACTCCTCATTTGCAAGCTATTCAAAAGATGCCCTTACTTAAATGATGCCCATTTCTTTTCCTACTTTTTCATACTTACGAATTGCTTCATCTAACATTTCTTTCGTATGAGCTGCTGTAGGCATATTACGAACACGACCTTTTCCTTTTGCTACAGTTGGGAACACAATAGATTTTGCGTATACACCTTCTTCATTTAGACGCTTACTAAATTCTTGTGTTAACACTTCGTCCCCAATAATACAAGGTGTAATTGGCGTTTCACTTTCCCCAATGTTAAAGCCAAGTTCTTTTAATCCTTGTTTTAAGTAGCGGCCATTTTCCCATAAACGATCATGTAACTCTGTGCTTTCCATTAAGATTTCAATTGATCTCATGCAAGCTGCTGCATCAGCTGGTGTTAATGCTGTAGAGAATAAGAATGGACGTGAACGAACTTTTAACCAGTCAATTAAGTTTTGTTTCCCTGCTACATATCCACCAATTACCCCAATTGCTTTTGATAATGTACCAATTTGGAAATCAACTTTATCAGATAGACCGAAGTGCTTTACAGTTCCTGCACCTTTTCCAAGTACACCTGAACCGTGTGCATCGTCTACATATGTCATTAAATCTAATTCTTCTGCAATCTCAACAATTTCTGGTAGTTTTGCAACATCTCCATCCATTGAGAAGACACCGTCTGTAATTACCATTAATTTATTGTAAAGACCCGATTCTTTCGCCGCGATTGCTTTTTGGCGTAAATCTTCCATATCAGAATGTTTATAAACAATAATTTTTGCCTTTGATAGACGACTACCATCAATAATAGAAGCATGGTTTAATTCGTCTGAAAGAATTGCATCATTTTTATCCATAACAGCTGAAATCGCTGCCATATTACAGTTAAATCCTGATTGGTAAGCAATTGCCGCTTCTGTATGTTTAAACTTTGCAATTATCTCTTCTAATTTAATATGCAAATCTAAAGTACCGTTAATTGTACGAACAGCTCCTGCCCCAACACCGTACTTATGAATTGCACCAATTGCTGCTTCTTGCAAACGGCTATCTGTTGCTAATCCAAGATAGTTGTTTGAAGATAAGTTAATATATTCTTTTCCGCCAATTGTAATGATTGGTCCATTTGAACTCTCAAGCGGATCAATTACGTTATAAAGCCCCTTTGATTTTAAATCCTCTAAATTTTCTTCTAAAAATTTTGCAAGTGTTTTACTAGACATCGTGAAGCCTCCCATCGTTCATGTAAGCGGATTATTGTCTTAATAGTTCTAATAATCCCTCTACTAGCTTAACACGTTTTCAGAATTTATTATAGAAAAATAGTTTAAAGTAACCGCTTACAATTTTAGATTATATATGATTCATTATAATAAATCTATCATTTACTTTTCATATTTGATAGAATTAAAAAAATATTTTGGGAGGTTTCAAACATGGCATTTACAGAATCTGATGTATACAATAACACAGCATTTTTCGAACAATATATGAAACGAAGATACCGAGAAAATAGCCCAAATGAATCCATTGAAAAACCAGTATTCTTTCAGCTCATTGGTCATGTGCAAGGAAAACAAATTCTCGATTTAGGCTGTGGTGACGCTAAGTTTGGTGCGGAATTATTAGAAAAGGGATGCTACTCTTACACTGGCATTGAAGGCTCCGAACTTATGTATGAAAAAGCTAAAAATCAACTAGAAAATAAAAATGGATCTGTTCATTTTTTAAACCTCAAAGATTATACCTATCCCTCTTCCACTTTTGATTTAGTAACATCTAGACTCGCCTTACATTATATTGAACATCTTGATACCATTTTTCAAAATGTGTTTCAAACTTTAAAAACAAATGGCACCTTTACCTTTAGCGTTCAACATCCCGTTATTACTTCTTCATTTGAAAGCTTACAAACAAGTGGTAAAAGAACGAGTTGGCTCGTCGATGATTATTTTAAACTAGGCAAACGGGTTGAACCATGGATTGACCAAGAAGTTATTAAATATCATCGTACAACGGAAGAGTATTTCACATTATTACAGCAAGCTGGATTTACCATTACATCATTAAAAGAAGCTACACCAAATCCAATCTATTTTCAAAATGAAGAAGAGTATAAACGTCGCTTACGAATTCCTCTCTTCCTCTTATTTTCTTGTACCAAATAAAAAAAAAAACGATGAATCACTCATCGTTTTTTTATCTTATCGCCTGAGCAACTTCTTTAACTACACGTCTTCCTCTTCCATGCGGGATACAAAGCGGTGTTCCAAACAACGGATCCGTACTAATTTGACACTCCATTCGGAATACATCACGTACTAGTTTCTCATCTACCACTTCTTCAGGTTTACCTTGTGCATATATTTGTTTATCTTGAATTGCTACAATGTTATCTGCATAGCGGCATGCTAAATTTAGATCATGTAATACCATAACAATTGTTCTTTGTTCTGTTTCATTTAATTCGAATAATAAATCCAGCACTTCAATTTGGTGAGTCATATCTAAGTATGTAGTGGGCTCATCCAGTAAAATGATATCTGTATCTTGTGCAAGTGTCATTGCGATCCAAGCACGTTGACGTTGCCCACCTGAAAGAGCATGCACATCACGCTCAGCAAATTCTGTCATACCTGTCGCTGCAAGTGCTTTCTGTACCATTTCCTCGTCTTTTTCTGACCATTGCTTCAGCCATGTTTGGTATGGATAACGCCCTTGCTTTACAAGTTGTAATACTGTAAGTCCTTCTGGTGCTTGTGGTCCTTGCGGTAAAATCGCCATTTGACGAGCGATTTGCTTCGTTTGCATACTTTGAATGGCTTGATTATCTAACAAAATATCACCAGTTGTTGGTTTTAATAATCTAGCTAGTGAACGTAATAAAGTTGATTTCCCGCAACCGTTAGAGCCGATAAAGATTGTAATTTCGCCTTTTGGAATTTCTAAATTCAACTCATCAATAATACTTGTTTCACCATAAGACAACGTCAAGCGTTTCGTCTCCAATGCTTTTTGCATATTCATCTCCCTTTATGAATTCCGACTTTTATAAAGTAAATAAATAAAATAAGGTGCACCAATTGCTGATGTAAATACCCCTGCTGGAATTTCAAGTGGCGTGAAAATTGTACGCCCTATTAAATCTGCAGCAAGTACTAGAATTGCACCGACAATAGCTGCAACTGGGAGTAATGCACCGTATAAAGAACCAACCAATCTTCGTGAAATATGAGGTGCCATTAAACCGACAAATCCAATCCCTCCGGCAAAAGCTACCGCACCACCAATTAAAGCTGTACTAAGTAATAGCATAAATACACGCGACTTCGTTAAAGGAACCCCAAGTCCTACCGCTATATCATCCCCTAGCTCTTGTGCATTTAAATGCCTAGCTGCGATAAATGATATTACTGTTAAAATGAGAACCCAAGGCGCAAGTACCATAACATTTTGCCAAGAAGAGCCATAAACGGTACCCGTAATCCATACATTTGCTTGGCTCGCTTGATAAATTGGTGCTAGCAACATAAATAATGTTGTCGCAGCCTTCGTTAATGCCCAGAATCCAACACCAATTAAAACGAGGGTAATTGGTGATAATCCATCATTTTGCCATGCAAATAAGTATACAAAAACCGCTACAATCGTTGCTCCTGCAAAAGCTGCGAGCGGCATATAATGAATACTTACCGTTAGTGCATTATTTTTATCACTAAATAGCGCTAAAAATAATACAACTGCAACACTTGCCCCGCCCGTAATCCCGATGATATCAGGAGAAGCAAGTGGATTTCGAACAAGCCCTTGTAAAATACAGCCCGCTACCGCGAGCGCAATTCCTACGAGGATAGCAATTAAAATACGCGGCATACGAAACTTATTTACAACCATGTTTGACATCGCATCGCCATTTCCGGTAATTGCTTGCCATACGTCATAAGGAGCAATTTTCATGTCTCCCATACCTGCGCTCGCAAAGAATAATCCTATTAAAACAAGTAGTAAACTTAACAAGACGAGACAAGCTCGTTTATACATTAAAAACGAGAGCTCGCCTTTTCCTATACGAAACGGAATATATTTCTTCATTTGCTAAGCCCTCTCTTACGTGCAATATAAATAAAGAACGGTGCTCCAATAAATGCTGTCATAACTCCTACTGGTACTTCTTGTGGCATAATGACATATCTTGCTGCTATATCAGCCAATATTAGTAGTATTGCACCTAACAATCCGCTATAAGGCACTCTCCATCTGTGGTCAACTCCAACAAGAAATCTAGCAAAATGCGGAGTAATAATCCCAATAAATCCAATTGGGCCAGCAACCGCAACTGAACCACCAGACAACAGTACAATAATAAGTAACACGAATGATTTCATTAAAATTGTTCGTTGTCCAAGTCCTTTCGCGACGTCTTCTCCCATCATCAATGTATTTACTTTTCCTGCCATAATAAGAGATGCAATCCATCCTATTAATAAATATGGGAATACAGATTGTAAAATTTCTAACTTTCGCCCTTGCACAGATCCAGCAAGCCAAAATAATACCTCTTCAAGTGCTTTTTCATTTAACACAAGTAATCCTTGTGTTAATGATGAAAATAACGCACTAATTGCGACCCCTGCTAACGTTAACTTAAGAGGAGTAGTCCCTTCTTTTCCTAAAGAACTAGAAGCAAATACAAGTACAGCTGCAACCGCCGCTCCTAAAAAGGCGATCCATGTGAAAGCTGATAATGATGTTACTGAAAAGATTACAATTGCTACAACTATGAAGAACGCAGCACCTGAATTTAATCCAATAAAATCTGGAGAAGCAAGTGGATTCTTAGTTAAAGTTTGCATAAGACAACCAGCAATGGCTAAACTAGCACCAACACTAGCTGCAATTAACGCCCTAGGCAGACGTACATTTTGAATAATAATATGTTCATTGGAACCGTTAAAATGGAAAAAAGCATCCAATGCTAGTTTCCAACTCGTATTTGTATATCCGAAAATAATACTTCCCCAAATACAAATAACGACTGCAATGATTCCAACAAATAATCCAATCCCTTTTGCTCGATTTGTTTTTAATAACATGCAGCGTTTCCCCTTCAATGTATAATGATACGTTGTTAGTGTATTTCAACTTAATTCTTATTGTCAACGGAAATGAGAATTATTTTCACCCATATATATTGACAATTAAAAGATAAAGGCTTAATATCATGCTTGCTATTGAAAAATATTCTCAACATGTAGGGGGTACATAATGAATTTCATGCGGAAGAAATCGTTTACAGTATTTGTATTTTTACTAGCATTTTCAATGCTTTTAAGCGCTTGTGGAAAATCAAGTAACAAAGAAGAATCTACAAAAGAAGATAATAAAAAAGAAGTGGTTACTGTAGAACATGCAATGGGTAAAACAGAAGTTCCTGCTAATCCAAAACGTGTAGTTATCTTAACAAATGAAGGAACTGAAGCTTTACTTGAATTAGGTGTGAAACCAGTTGGTGCTGTAAAGTCTTGGACTGGTGACCCATGGTATCCACATATTAAGGATAAAATGAAAGATGTAAAAGTTGTTGGTGATGAAGGACAAGTTAACGTTGAAACAATTGCTTCTTTAAAACCAGACTTAATTATCGGTAACAAAATGCGTCACGAAAAAGTGTACGAACAACTAAAAGCAATTGCACCTACTGTGTTCTCAGAAACATTACGTGGTGAATGGAAAGATAACTTCAAATTTTATGCAAAAGCATTAAATAAAGAAAAAGAAGGTCAAAAAGTTGTAGCTGATTACGAATCACGTATGAAAGATTTAAAAGGCAAACTTGGCGATAAAGTAAATCAAGAAATCTCTATGGTTCGTTTCATGCCTGGTGATGTTCGTATTTATCATGGTGATACATTCTCTGGTGTTATTTTAAAAGAACTTGGATTTAAACGTCCTGGAGATCAAAACAAAGATGATTTTGCAGAGCGTAACGTATCTAAAGAGCGTATTTCTGCAATGGATGGTGACGTATTATTCTACTTCACATTCGATAAAGGAAATGAGAAAAAAGGATCTGAATTAGAAAAAGAATATATTAATGATCCGCTATTTAAAAATTTAAATGCAGTAAAAAATGGTAAAGCATACAAAGTTGATGACGTTATTTGGAATACAGCTGGTGGCGTAATGGCCGCTAACCTACTATTAGATGACATCGAAAAACGCTTTGTTAAATAATATTTCCTTAACCAGCTCCCTTCTATGGAGCTGGTTATTTTTCAATTCACTTAAATGTCACATTATTTCGTTTTGTATTTTTATTCCCAATATGTTATATTGAGAAAGTAAATAGAATATATTTTCTTTATATCAGAATAAATATTTTAATCTAAATTTTCTGATTAATCACTATTTTATTTTCTTTTAGAATTCAATTATTACATTTGAAAACGCTTATCATCTTGTTTTCAGGGCAAAATACAGTAACGGTCGAAGAAAAATAGAACTTTTTCAGAAATTTTCTTTCTATTTCCATATAATTCTATTGACTTCTAAATATTTTGTAAATTAAAATGATTACATAAATATCCGTTATACAGGATTAGGGGGAAACAAACATGGATGCAGCTTTAAAATTAGACAAAGCTGGAGAGCAACAATCACCAAAAAAACATCCACCAGGGTTATACTTGTTGTTCTTTACAGAGGCATGGGAAAGATTTAGTTATTACGGAATGCGTGGCTTATTAGTTCTTTATTTAACAACGAGCTTAGTAAGCGGCGGTTTAGGATTTGATAAAGCAGTTGCAGTTCAAATTTACGGTATTTTCACAATGCTTGTATATTTCACACCTATTATTGGTGGTTGGTTAACTGACCATTTCATTACGAAGCGACATGCCATTACTATTGGTGGTATCATCATGGCAATTGGTAACTTCGTACTATTTTCAATGAATACGAAAACTGGACTATTTTTAGGATTAGGATTATTAGTTATCGGTAACGGATTCTTCAAACCGAATATTTCGACTTTATTAGGTCAATTATATAGTGACAACGATTCTCGTCGTGATAGTGCCTTCACTATCTTCTACATGGGGATTAACTTAGGAGCTCTTATCGCTCCATTCATTTGCGGTTACTTCGCAGATTATAGATACGGTTTCTTAACAGCTTGTATCGGTATGATTATTGGACAAATTGCATTTAACTTATTAGCACCTCGTTACTTAGGATCAGCTGGAACAACAGTTGTGGGTAAAAAATCTAAAGAACAAAATGCAAAAGCTGTTGAGAAAAAACCTTTAACACCACAAGAGAAAAAACGTACTGTTGCAATTTTAATTTTAACTTGTTTCGTTGTATTCTTCTGGGCAGGATTTGAACAAGCTGGTAGCTCTTTAACACTTTACACAGATAAGTTCGTAGATCGTACAATTGGTGGATTTACAATTCCAACACCTTGGTTCCAATCTGTAAACCCACTATTCATTATCTTACTAGCATTACCTGTTTCTGCGTTATGGATTAAGCTTTCAAAAACAAAAAATGGTGATTTGAAAATCCCAACAAAAATGGCATTAGGTATGATTTTACTAGGGATTGGATATTTAGTTCTAACTTTAGCTGTTTTAAAAACTGGTAGCGATGAAGGTAACATTACAATGAAAGCAAACTTACTATTCATTGTATTCACTTACATGTTCCACACAATCGGTGAGTTATTCTTATCACCAATCGGATTATCTATGGTAAGTGCAATCGCTCCTGTTAAACTAGCATCATTATTAATGGGTGTATGGTTAGCTGGTACTGGCTTCGCAAACTTATTAGCAGGACAATTAGCCGCTTTCACTCAATCTTTAGGATATTTAGAAGTATTCGCAAGCATCGGTATTATCGTAATTGTACTGGGATTAGTACTTCTTATGTTCTCTAAGAAAATTGCACATATGATGGAATAACAAAAAGACGCTTCTAAAATTAGAAGCGTCTTTTTTATTATTTCTCCTCTAAAGCTGTCACGTCCACATGAACGCTCTCACCAGGATTAGATACATCATACACTTGAGCACTCCCCTTCTGCTCATCACAGCTCTCAATCCATACTGGTACGCCCTCATATGTAACGTCAATTCTACTTGAAGAAGATAAGATTTGTTTCACACGTTTCACATCCATACTACTATCCCTCCTTTTGCTTACTACACTCCTTTCTATTTTTTCTTTTCCTTTTAGAATATATTCGGTAAGGCAGCATATTGATTAATAGTCATTTCTACCTCACATGCTAATATTTACTCTCTCGCTACCTTTCTGACAAATAAAAAAAGACGTATATTCTACACGTCTTTTTCCATAATATTCAAATTTTAAGAAAATAATGTTTTTACTACCGCACTTACTTTATCATTATGGATTTGATAATACACTTCTAATCCTCGTCTTTCAAAGCGCACTACTTTATTTTGCTTTAACTTCGTTAAATGTTGTGAAACCGTTGATTGCGGAATTTCTAATACTTCCTGTAGTTGTGTTACATTACATGTTCCTCTTTGCATAAGTTCCATTACTAGACGTAGACGAAGTGGGTGAGCTAACGCTCTTAACATTTGTACATCTTCTTCTGAAATACGACATTCAAATTGATTTTGGTTCATAAAGTTCCCCTCATTTTCGTTTTTATTTGCGTTTTTATGTTCTTTTTATTTATTTATATATCTGTTCTTATATTTCCTGTTACGACATAACTTTATCAACCTATAAAGCCGAAAATTTTTTCCATCTTCATCAGCAAAAATTCAGGAGAAAATCCTTGCTGATTTTGAATATTATACTATATGATATAACGAAAAAGCAAAATAATGGCCTACGAATACTTTGCTTACAAACGTTGTTTTATCAGGCTTTTTGTTATATTTTCACCTCATTGAAATGCACAGTAACGGTATTGTAAAATATCGTCTATAATTGATAACCTATCGTAATGTAGTTGAACTATACTTAACCTCTTTGTTACGCTAAAAGGAATTTTCAGTAAAAAGAGATGATATGGTATTAAAAATTTGTTTCTTATTTTTTATTCGTATTGCAAGCGGTTGAATTGTTGTGAAAAACTTCCTATTAAATCCACTCACCGTTCCTCTCTCACTAAATCAAACAGGACAGATAAGTGCATATATCAAACTTTAATCAGTAGGGTTTTTGTTCATCCCCACTGATTATCAGCCCTCACCAACCGGGCGTTTACTGGCAGCCCGATCCCCACCTAACTTCTTTGCTTCCGCTGAATTTTGAGGTGTGGGTCTTACTGCCCGTTAATGCGGGATAAGAGACGGCATCTAATATACACCTATAGGGAACATGCCATCTGAATAAGCAAAATAATATGCAAATAATTTATACAGCACACTTAAATTCATTTGAGTGTGTTTTTTGTCTACTTTATGAACAAAGCTTTTCTTTTAACACTATTATGGAATAATTATACTTTTTTACGTTGACAATAGTGTTGAAGGAGAATATACTAAGCATGTAAGTTGATTGTGAATAGTTTCACAAATAATGTGAATTTCTTCACATATAATAGATAGGAGTTGTCATTATTATGAGTACTTGGACACAAATTTATGATCCATTAAACAATATTTGGTTATCTGCACTAATCGCAGCACTTCCAATTTTCTGCTTCATCATTTGTTTAATGGGACTGAAAATGAAAAGTTATATCGCTGGTCTTTACAGTGTGATTGTCGCTATTATTCTTGCAATATTTGTTTATAAAATGCCAGCAACAGTAGCTGTAGCATCTGCTGGATTCGGTGTTTTATCTGGATTTTATCCAATTTGTACTATCGTTATCGCCGCAATTTTCCTTTACAAATTAACTGTTAAAACAGAGCAGTTCAATATTATTCGCGATAGTATTTCAAGCATTACAAATGATCAACGTTTACAAGTATTATTAATTGCTTATTCTTTCGGTGCTTTCTTAGAAGGCGCAGCTGGTCTAGGGGTTCCAGTTGCTATTACAGCTGCACTACTTGTGGGTATGGGCTTTAATCCATTAAAAGCAGCAGGTATTTGTTTAGTAGCTAATATTGCTGGTGGTGCTATGGGTGCTATGGGTATTCCAGTTACAGTACCGGCACAATTAACTGAACTTGACGCATTAACTATTGGTCGTCAAACTGTTCTTATTTTACCTTTCATTAGTATTATCTTACCTTTCTTACTTGTTTCAATGGTCGATGGAGTTAAAGGTATTAAAGAAACTTGGCAAGGTATTCTTGTAAGTGGTGTTTCTTTCGCTATTACTCAATTCGCTGTAACTTACTTCTTAGGTGCAGAACTTACTAATATTTTCGCAGCCGTTGTAAGTATGATTGCTCTTGCATTATTCTTACGTGTTTGGCAACCAAAATCTTCTACTAAAGAAGAAAAACAAGAAACTAAAGTATCACATACATTCAATCAAATTTTATATGCTTGGTCTCCATTCGTATTCTTAACTGCATTTGTAACAATCTTTAATTTAAAACCAATTAAAGCTTTATTTGCTCCAGATGGTGCGTTAGCAAACTTAGTATTTAACATTCAGTTCCCTGGTCTTCATAATGCTGTTATGAAAACTACACCAATTACAAAAGCTGATACACCTTTCGCAGCTGTTTTCAAATTTGATGTATTTTCTTCTACAACTACTGCGATTGTACTAGCAATTATCGTTTCACTTATCGTTTACCGCGTAAAAGGTAAAATGGTTAAAGAATTAATGATTGAAACAATGAAAGAATTAAAAGCTCCAGTATATACAATTTGTAGCGTTATCGCTTTAGCTTACGTAGAGAACTACTCTGGTATGTCATCTACACTTGGACTTGCATTCTCATCTACTGGTAATGCATTCCCAATTCTTTCTCCAATCTTAGGATGGATTGGCGTATTCATTACAGGTTCAGTAGTTTCAAGTGGTTCTTTATTCGCACCACTGCAAGCAGTAACAGCAGACCAATTAAACATCGTTCCTTCTACACTCGTTGCCTTAAACGTGGTAGGTGGTACAATGGCAAAAATGGTTTCACCACAATCTGTAGCAGTTGCTTGTGCCGCAGTTGGACTAGTTGGTAAAGAATCTGCTCTATTTAAAACAGCAATGAAATACAGTTTAATCTTCTTAGCTGTTATTAGCTTACTTCAATTAAACGCTGTGTTTAATATCTTTTAAAAATAAAACACCGATCCAAATGGATCGGTGTTTTTCACATTATATTTTTTTATTTTTTAATAAAGAAGCTCCAGCAATTTCAGGATGAGTCATTTCGAATGGATCTAAAATAATATCCAATTCCTCTTCTGTCAGTACACCATGTTCTAAACATAACTCCCTAACAGATTTTCCTGTTTCAATTGCTTCACGTGCAATACGAGATGCTGCTTCATAACCAATATGAGGATTAACTGCTGTAATAATTCCAACACTTTTCTCAACATATTGCTTCAGCAATTCTTCATTTGCTGTAATTCCTTCAATACAATATTCACGGAATACACGGAATCCATTATTCATAATGCTTATAGATTGAATTAAATTAAATACAAGCACAGGCTCCATTACGTTTAACTCTAATTGTCCTGCTTCTGATGCTAAGCAAATTGTATGATCGTTTCCGATTACTTGGAATGCGACTTGGTTAATTACTTCTGCCATAACTGGATTTACTTTTCCTGGCATAATGGATGAACCTGGCTGACGTGCTGGCAATTGAATTTCAGCTAACCCAACACGTGGACCAGACGCCATAATACGAAGATCGTTTGCAATTTTAGACATGTTCATCATACATACTTTAAGCGCTGCAGATACTTCTGTGTATGCATCTGTATTTTGCGTTGCATCAACTAAATGCTCTGCACCAACAAGTGGGAATCCACTAAACGTTCTTAAATGTTTTACCACTTGTTCAATATACGTAGGATTTGCATTTAATCCTGTACCAACAGCTGTCGCCCCCATATTCACTTCATATAAATGTTGACGAGACTGTTTAATTCTTTTTATATCACGCTCAAGCACTCGGCTATACGCTTCAAATTCTTGTCCAAGGCGAATTGGAACTGCATCTTGTAAATGTGTGCGTCCCATTTTAATAACGTGATCAAACTCTTTTGCTTTTTTACGAAAAGCAGAATGAAGTTCTTCCATTGTAATAAGAAGCTCTTCTAACATCATAAGAGTTGCAATATGAATCCCTGTTGGAAACGCATCGTTCGTTGATTGGGCCATGTTCACATGAGTGTTTGGGCTAATTTTCGCATATTCCCCTTTTTCATATCCCATACGCTCTAACGCTCTATTCGCAATTACTTCATTTGTATTCATATTAATAGAAGTTCCGGCTCCGCCTTGAATAGGATCCACGATAAATTGATCATGAAACTTTCCATCAACAATTTCTTGCGCTGCTTCTGCAATTTCATGTCCAATGTCTTTAGCTAAGTAACCAGTATCTATATTCGCAAGTGCCGCTGCTTTTTTCACAATTGCCATTGCTGTAATGAGTGATGGATGAATGCGGTATCCTGTAATTGGGAAGTTTTCTACGGCACGTAATGTTTGTACACCATAATAAGCTGCACTTGGTACTTCTTTTTCACCTAAAAAATCTTTTTCTATACGTATATCCTTCGTTGCTATCATTTTTATCACCTATACTTTTTCATTCTAAATCCTTATCCAAAAAATCTGCCCTCTAAAAACACGAGTATCATTCAGAAGAATTTTTCAGTATCCACCTTCACTATATAGCACCTTTTTTGAAAGCGCAAACATTTATTTTTCTGTATATCCTTTTTATTAAAGTTTATAGAAAATCATTCTTCTACTTTCCTTATTTCCACTCGTTTAATTTGATGCATATCCTTTTCAAGGACTTTAAAATAAAAACCGTGTTTCTCAATAACATCTCCTTCAGCAACGATTTGTTTTTGTACCATAATCCAGCCACCAATTGTATCTACATCATCAGCAATTAAATGTATGCCAAGCAAATCATTTACTTCACTAATAAGCACTTTTCCCTCTACGATTTTATATCCTTCACTTACATGCTCTATAGGTGGATTCTCATCTTCATCGTATTCATCTCGAATTTCTCCAACAATTTCTTCTAAAATATCTTCTAGTGTAACAATCCCTGCTGTACCACCATATTCATCATATAATACAGCTAATGGAATGTGTTTTCTTTGCATTTGTAACAGTAAATCATGAATTGGAATATTTTCTAGCACTTCAATAACTGGCCTTGTATATGGCATAATTGAGCACTCCTCGTCCCGATTACCATCCATATAACGAATAAATAAATCTTTTACATTTACCATCCCAATAATTTCATCTTTATCTTCACCAAATACAGGATATCTCGTGTACTTTTCTTGTGCGATGACTTTAATATGTGTTTCAAATGGTTCGTCCTCATATAAGCCTACAACTTCCGTACGAGGTACCATAATTTCTTTTGCTACTCTATTATCAAATTCAAAAATATTATTTACATATTTAAATTCCCTTTGGTTAATCTCTCCGCTCTCATAGCTCTCAGATAAGATTAACCTTAATTCTTCTTCTGAATGAGCTACTTCATGTTCAGATGCTGGATGTAATCCGAATAAACCAGTTACAACCCTTGCTGAACCATTTAAAGCCCAAATAAACGGGTACATAACTCGGTAAAAATAAATAAGTGGTTTCGATAACAATAAGCTAACTTGTTCTGCTTTTTGTATAGCAAATGTCTTTGGAGCAAGTTCCCCAATGACAACATGTAAAAATGTAATTACTGCAAAGGCAATAATAAATGAAACTGTACTGGAAATTGCAGGTGAGAATTGTAATTTTAAAAACAACGGCTCGAGTAAATGTTTAATAGTTGGTTCCCCTAACCACCCGAGCCCTAAAGCAGTAATTGTAATACCTAGCTGACAGGCCGATAAATACTCGTCTAAATTTGAAGTTACCTTTTTAGCTGCCAGTGCACCTCGTCTTTTTTCACTAACGAGTTGATCAATACGACTGCTACGTACCTTAATAATTGCAAATTCAACAGCCACAAAAAATGCTGTTAACCCAATAAGAATGACTACCATCAATAATTTTAAAATATCCACATATGTTCTTTAGCTCTCTTAGCTAAAGTTACACCTCCTTTTAAAAAGAAGTTTCACTTTAGTTTCTTCAATTATTGGAAAGCAACTCTATATAAAATCCACCAATTTTCAAACCTCATACAATTCTAAAGGTAAACCATCAGGGTCTTGGAAAAAGACGAATTTCTTCCCCGTTATTTCATCAATACGGATTGGTTCTGTCTTAACACCACATTGGTTTAAATGCTTCACAGCTTCTTCTATATTTGTAACAGCAAATGCTAAATGTCTAAGACCGGCTGCTTCTGGAAAACTTTTGCGCTCAGGCGGATTTGGAAATGAAAATAATTCGATTTGATACTCTTCTCCTACACATAAATCTAATTTATAAGAATCTCGTTCCTTTCTATATACTTCATTTATCTCTTTAAACCCTAATATTCTAGTATAAAAATTCTTTGACCTCTCATAATTCGAACAAATAATTGCAACGTGATGCACTCTACATATATTCATACTCTCTCTATTCCTTTCTTTACCAAAGATGCATATTCTCCCTTGAAATGAAAAACATATATAGCAGAATATCTCTTTTAGGGGGCTTATCATGAAATTCATTACTTTTTTCGTCGGACTAATTGTTGTTTTCTTACTCGCTTATATTGCTAGCAACAATAAGAAACATATTAAGTTTAAACCAATTTTCATCATGCTTATTATACAGTTAATTTTAACCTACCTATTATTAAATACAGAAATCGGTCTCATACTTATTCGTGTCATTTCCAGTCTGTTTACAAAGCTACTCGAGTATGCTGCTGATGGAATAAATTTCGTATTTGGTGGTATTGCAAATAAAGGTGAAATGCCATTTTTCCTTACTGTATTATTACCAATCGTCTTTATTTCTGTTTTAATTGGTATATTACAACATTTCAAAATACTACCATTTTTTATTCATTGGATCGGGTACTTTCTTAGTAAAATAAATGGTCTTGGGAAATTAGAATCTTACAATGCTATTGCCTCTGCCATTGTCGGTCAATCAGAAGTTTTTATTACAGTGAAAAAGCAATTAGCTCAAATTCCAAAACACCGTCTTTATACACTTTGTGCCTCTGCTATGTCAACCGTATCTATGTCTATCGTAGGTGCCTATATGACAATGATTGAACCTAAATATGTAGTAACTGCACTCGTTCTCAATTTATTTAGCGGTTTTATTATCGTACTCATCATTAACCCTTACGACGTTAAAGATGACGAAGATATTTTAGAAATCAAAGGTGAAAAACAAAGCTTTTTTGAAATGCTTGGAGAATACATTCTTGATGGTTTTCGTGTAGCCATTGTTGTCGGCGCTATGCTCATCGGATTTGTCGCATTAATTAGTTGTATTAATGACCTGTTCCTCATTATATTCGGTATTACGTTCCAACAATTAATCGGCTATGTATTTGCACCTATCGCATTCCTTATCGGTGTACCAAGTTCTGAAATTGTCGCAGCTGGCAGCATTATGGCAACGAAGCTTGTAACGAATGAATTTGTCGCAATGATGGACCTTAGTAAAATTTCTAATAGCCTTTCTCCCCGTACAGTTGGGATTATTTCTGTTTTCCTTGTGTCTTTTGCCAATTTTTCTTCCATTGGTATTATTTCAGGTGCGGTAAAAGGACTAAACGAAGAACAAGGAAACGTTGTTGCGAGGTTTGGCCTTAAATTACTATATGGAGCTACTCTCGTTAGCATTTTATCCGCAATTATCGTAAGCATTATGTTGTAATTAGGTAAAATTTTATCATTTTCTTATCCCTATCTTTTGTATACAATAACGAATAGATGTCTTATAAAGTGAAACTTTACTC
The DNA here is from genome assembly GCF_000021305.1 of Bacillus cereus G9842. Taxonomy (GTDB): domain Bacteria; phylum Bacillota; class Bacilli; order Bacillales; family Bacillaceae_G; genus Bacillus_A; species Bacillus_A thuringiensis_S. Next base: position 597,552 of record NC_011772.1, on the reverse strand, counting down.
AGAGGGGCTATCCCCCTCTGAGTATTAGCCTTCACCAATCGGGCTTTTACGGGCAGTTAACTCCCACCTAACTTCCTTGCGTTCGCTGGACTTTGAGGTGGGAGTTTTACTGCCCGTTAATGCGGGATAAATAATCAAGACATCTATTTTTTATACATGTACAATCGCTTTTATTTAGCGTAAAATATTTTTTATGTGTTTGAATACACTTCTAAATGTATATACTTCGATAGTTTTAAAGGAGAAAAAATGATGAAATCCGACCCGAACAACAATACGCGAGCCAGAAAAGGACGCTCAAAGAAAAAACGCCTACTTTGGTTCCTTCTTATTCCATTACTAATTGTAGCACTTGGAGCAGGAGGCTACTCCTTCCATATATACAGTAAAGCAAAGTCCGTCTTAAATAATGCTTATGCTGAACTAGGTCGAGGAGATAAGTCCAGTAAACGTGAAAAAGCTGTTAAACCTATGACCGACAACATTTCTGTACTAATTATGGGTGTTGATGAAAGTGATATTAGGGAAAAAGGTTATGGAAAAGCAACTCGAACAGATGCGTTATTACTTGCAACAATTAATAAAAACGATAAATCCGTTAAACTTGTAAGCATTCCACGTGACTCACGCGTCTACATTAAATCACGTGATAAATACGATAAAATCACACATGCGCACGTATTCGGTGGTGTAGACAGCACAATTGATACGGTAGAGAACTTTTTAGATGTTCCAGTTGACTACTATGTAAAATTCAACTTTAAATCATTTATTAAAATTGTTGATTCCCTTGGTGGTATTACTGTAGACGTTCCAGTTGAGTTCACAGAGCAAAATAGTAAAGATGAAGCAGATGCAATTCATCTAAAAAAAGGACGTCAACATTTAAATGGAGAAGAGGCACTGGCACTGGCTAGAACTCGTCATATCGATAGTGATTATATGCGTGGTCAACGCCAACAGCTTGTATTAGAGGCCATTGCTGAAAAGGCACTATCTCTTAATTCCATTAATAAAATCGGAGGCCTACTAGACGCTGTCGATAAAGACTTAAAAACCAATTTAACTTTTGATGATATGATGACAATTACAAAAAATTCAATGGATTCAAATTTAAAGATGGAAAAAATGCAAGTAGAAGGTACAGATAAATATATAGGCGGTATTTATTATTACGTTCCAAATGAAAAAAGCGTCAATAATATTTCGACAAAACTACAAGAACATCTCGGTGTTACGAATAAAAATGAGCATAAAAAATTATAATAAAAAGGCTGCTAGATTTCTCTAGACAGCCTTTTTATTATATTTTTCAACATATTTTTCATACACATTGTGACAAGAAGTGACAATTATTACAGCGGTGTAACATTTTTTATGAAAACATTACACACACAGTGAAAATAATAGTATACTAGTACGTACATAATGTTATTTTCATCATTTTTATACAAAAAATGTAATACATATATTTATACATAAATTTCTGGGGGGAAATAAATGAAGCTAAGTAAAATACTGATCGGTTCTGCAATTGCTGGGGGCATATTACTTTGTGTAGGCGGTGTTGGGGGATATCAATATGTCTCCAAATTAAATAATCAATTAGATACTACTGCATTACCGAATACTACATTTGAAGGTATTTCTCTCGATGGAAAAAATAAGAAAGATATTCAAGCAATTATTAATCAAAAGGTAACTGAATTAGATCAAAAATCCCTTACCTACATATTCCAAAACGATAAACAAACTTACACATGGAAAGATTTAGGGATAAATTATAAAGAGAAAGATATTATTGACAAAATCTTTAAAGAACAAGAAGGAAACGTAATGAATCGTTACAAAATGCGTAAGCAAGCTGAAAACGGTGAATTAAAACGTGAATATAAATTAACACCACAATTAAATGCAACAGCTTATGAAACCTTTATAAAAGATAAATATAATGAAACATTAAAAAATCCTATTAATGCAGAATTCAGTATTGAAGGCTCAACAGTAAATGTTAGTCAAAGCCAAAACGGAGAAAAAATTGATAAAGGGAAACTAAACGGTTTAACAAACGAAGCTATTACTACCGGTAAATCAGATGTCACATTGCCAGTCACATTCATAAAACCAGAACGCTCTACAGAAGACATACAGAAAATGGGGATTAAAGAAGTCATCGCTGAATATTCTACTCCAATGGCCGGCCGTAACGGAAATCAATCATTTAACGTAAATAAGTCAGCCAATACTTTAAGTGGGGTTATTGTCGCACCTGATGAAACGTTTAGTTTTAACGGCCGCGTTGGCGTAACTGATGCTGCACATGGTTACAAATCTGCAGCAGTATATTCACAAGGTAAAGTAATACAAAGTGCAGGCGGAGGAGTTTGCCAAGTCAGTAGTACATTATACAGCGCAGCTTTAAGGGCAGATTTAGGCATTGTTTCTCGAAGCAATCATTCTATGCCGGTAAATTATTTACCACTTGGGCAAGATGCAGCAGTAGCAGATTATGGTCCAGATTTAAAATTTAAAAATAATACGGGCAATCATATTTATATTCAAGCATTTTCAAATGGAGGTAGTATTACTACACGCATTTTCGGTACAAATACTGGTAAAAATGTTGAAGTTTCTTCTCAAGTAATTAGTAGGACTAGTGATAAAATCACAGCGGTTACGTATAAAAAAGTAACACAAAACGGGGAAGTAATATCAAATGGACAAATTTCAAAAAGCGTATATAAAAGCGCTCCAAAAGAATAGCTAATATCCACCGAATAGCATAAAGAAAAAGGCGTGATTATATCACGCCTTTTTCTTTTGCAGTAATAGTAAAAAAGTTTCAAGATGGTCTTTCGTTTCTTCTAAAGACCACATACGATTGCCTTGCTTCGCAGCTAATACACACGCCTCTTCCCACGCGTTCTTTTTCTTCATATTTATTAATTCATCACGTAATTTCAAAACAATTTCTTCGTCTTCTTGTTCAATAAACTCTTCCATCACGCTTACTATTTCATCCTCATGAATACTTAACGTACAGTACGATTTAAGAAAGTATTGTAATGTCGTATACATAATGTACTCCCCCTTCTTATTTATCAGATGGATAAGAAGTAATAATCTTAAACCCTAATTCTCCTGACTTATCTCTTGCTAAAACAGTAACAGTTTTTACCAACTTGTCTTTTACACTCATATTTTTCTTTATTACCGTTTTTCCAACCGGGAATGAATGTGTTGTATTTAATACGAGACGAGCCTCTTTAGAATTTTTTAACCAGTCTTGAATTTCCTTATCATGCTGCTTCAAACTATCTTTTACAGCTTTCGTTGCTGTTTCCTTGTCATAGTATGTACTTGCTGCTGATACTTTATCTGTCTTCAAGCGATTCTTCAAATCTTCTTCTGATTTGCCTACATGTCTTTCAATCGTATGACCATTTTTAGGTGGCCCTTCCATTTCATCTAAAATATTATCACTAATTTTTTCTACTGATGTCGATTGATTCCCTGTTTGTTTCTCTGTTTTTTGTTCTTTTCCTGCACATCCACTTAAGATCAGCATTAGTGCCAATAAACCACTCAAGAAAAGACTACTTATTCGTTTCATCATATCACCTCTTTCATGATTATTATCGCAACTTCACTAAAAGTCAATTTCACAACGAAAAAATCTATCAGTTTTCATTTTTTTCATCTATTTTTCCATATTTACCCGCGCAATTTCATCAACCCTCTATTTTTCGACTTTTTATAATATATACCCCCTATATTTTATGATTATTTCCCAGATGAAAACACTGATAACATAACTATAAAACTCTTTTATACAAAGGTTTTTATAGTTTTTTTAAATTCTTTTAAAATACCCCCATTTTTATATACCTAATACCCATATAAGGTATAAAGACCCCTTCTTATCAACGTTTTTCTACATTATGTAAATTTACCCTTGCCTATACAAACGAAATATGGTGTAATGCAAAAAAAGATAAAGGATTTTAAACAATGGCTGAAACGATTCAAAATTTCTTAACAGAATACTATTCAATCGCAATTCCACTTAGTATCTTAATTAACATCATCATTAGTCTTTTAGGTGTTATTCCTAGCATCTTTTTAACCGCCATTAATATACAGCTCTTCGGTGTAACAAATGGCACAATCATTTCGATCGCAGGTGAGGCCTTAGGGGCTATTATCTCGTTTTATATTTATCGCATAGGCCTTCAAAAGTTCACTCACGATAAAGTAAATAAGTACCCAAAGGTAGAGCGTCTTCTTTATGTAGAAGGTATAGAGGCCTTTCTACTCGTTCTATCGTTTCGATTGATACCTTTCATCCCATCAAGTATCGTGACTTTATTTGCAGCTCTAGGGAAAATGTCATTACTCTCCTTCAGTATTGCCAGTACAATAGGTAAAATACCGGCCTTATTGATTGAAGTATATTCGGCATATCATGTTATAAACGGAACAAATGAAGCGAAGTGGATTGTAACAATCGCAGGCGCTATTGGATTGTTTTATTTGTGGAAAAAATGGAGAAAAAAATAAAGAAGGAGCCCATGCTCCTTCTTTATTTTTGAAGTATTTTATTAATATCTGTCCCTTAAATCCTTAATTTACACCAACAGCACTAAATGATTGCTTCACTGCATTTACTTCTGCAGAGCTAGCACCATATAAATCCGCAGCAGCTTGTACTGCACCAGCACGAGCTTGACTAAATGTAGTAGATTGCGTGAAATACTGTGTATTTGCACGGTAGTAAATCGCACCTAATTTATCTTTACCAATACCAGTTACAGTTACACCAGAATGCGTACCACCATTTGCTAATAAATAAGCTTGTTTGTTAATAATACCACTGTTTGTATGAACGCCACCGTTATCACTTGAACCTGTGTAACGCTTAGAATAGTGGTCTGGGTCACCATATTTCGCTGGATCACTCATAGAGCGAAGCGCGTCTCCTGCTTTACCAGGCGTGTAAATATCTTCACCAATCTCCCAATCTGGGTTACGGTTATCATAGAATTCTACTAAAGTACCAAAGATATCAGAAATCGCTTCATTTAACGCCCCTGATTCATTTTGATAAATTAAGTCCGAGCTATTTTCCGTAACAGCATGCGTTAATTCGTGACCAATTACGTCAATTCCACCAGATAATGAAGTGAATGTTACACCATCACCATCCCCGTATACCATTTGTGAACCGTTCCAGAATGCATTATTATACTTACTTCCGTAATGAACTGTTGATTTTAATGGTGCTCCTGCATCATTAATAGAGTTTCTGTTAAATGTAGCTTTATAATAATCATATGTTCTACCTGCATAGTAATGAGCATCTACTGCCGCTGCATCATACGCTGCATTGAAAACATTATCTGCATCTGCCCATAATGTTCCTGGTAATGTTGAGCGGTTTTTCGCATCGTATGTGAAAATCGTTGCTCCGCGCGTATTATCTTGTAAGTAGTAAGATGAACCAGATAATGTTGTATTAAGTGATTTCGTATCTCCTAATACACCTTTACCAGTTCCTACTTTATTTGTTCCTGTTACAGGTTTTACTACTGCTTTCGCATCCTGTTTAGGAGCCTCTTGCTTAACTGGTGACTTATCTTCATTTGCTACATGATCCAATTTATTATATTTATTTAATACTTTACCGCTGTCTGCTTCAATGAAATAGTAGTAGTTTCCTGGACTAGGATCTAAGAAGTTTAGATTTACAACGTATGCATATGTTGTTTCTTCACCATTTTGATATACATATAAGTCCGCTTTTGGTTCTACCTCATATTTCGGTGTTACCCCTAAGTCTTGCTGCGCGATTTCAATCGCTTTTGCGCCTTCAATCTTATTTTTATTTTTCAACTTTTCCTTCTTGTCTAAATCAGGTGCAACTGTTCCAGACAATACTTTTAAAGAACCGTCTTTACTTACGTGAGCTACTTGAGTAGAACCCCATACAGGTACTCCTTCGTAAACTTGTTGCATACGTACTACTGTTGAATCAGTTACAGCATCTTTCTTCACTTGTTTCACTTTGAAAGAATCTTGCGCACTCTTTTCCCCTAGCTTGTAATCACCTTTTGCTGCGTTTAAGTAATCAAACACAACAGATTCTGCTTTCTTACCAGTCGCTCCAGTTAAATCACCAGAAATAAACTCAGGTGACTGTACTGTCTCATTGTACTTCTTCGTAGAGAGTACATTTTTAGAATCCGCAAATGCAGAGCCTGTCCCTCCAAACGTTGTAACTGCCATTCCTGTCGCTAACACTAACGCTAAACTTTTCTTTTTCATGAACCTTCCCCCTAATAAAAATTTTTTTGAAAAAGAGTAGTTTCATATTAGCATTATGTTTCCACTATTAATATACTAAAAATTCAAATAATTATTTTCTCAAGTTTTGTAGAATTTTGAGGAACAAATATTGAAAAACCCCTTTCCGGTTGGAAAGGGGTTTCTTCATTATGAATTAATTTGTTCAACGGTTTTAGCTTCTTGACCAAGGACATCTGGTTTCCAAGCATACTGAATATCTAATACTATCGCCGCAATTGACATAATTACAAATGTTCCTACAATAAACTTTTTCATAATCTCACTCCTTTTTATTCTTCTAATAATTTTATTGCTAATTTATAATAATAATTACTTTCTTTAAAATCTGCGCATTCTTCTAAGTACTCCGCCAACTCTAAATATATAGTTTTCAAATCTTTTATATTGTTTTCAGCTTTAAAAAAAGGAACTACCTCTGTTTCCAAAAACCTTTTATAAGTATCTCTTTTTTCAAAATACTTATATTGTAAACTTAATAGTAAATATAACATTCCTTTGTATCTTTCAGCTTTCTTTGCAGCAAAAATACCTTTTTCAATCCATTTCTTCGCGTCTTCAAATTCTCCCAATTGAATACATTGTAAGGATAGTTCATACATAGCATCAATATAATTCATATCCTCTTCTTTTTTATACTTTAAACATTCTATATAATACTCTTTTGCCTTCACATAATTCTTTTGACGGTAATACAAATAACCAATATTATTTAAAGCGATTGACATAATATTATCTTTATCCGCAAAAGAATTTGCTTCTCTTAGAATATGATTATAGTTTTCCATCGCTTCATTATATTGTTTTTTTCGAGTATAACTAAATGCAATTAGAAATTTACAATTAATTATATTTCTAAACTTATACTCACTCTTAAAGCCTTCTAACGCAACATTAGCAAAGTATAAAGTCATGTGGTCTATTTCCATCTGACTATATGTGAGCGCTAAATTATAATATATCCCCGTTTCATAATAGCCCAGTTCCTTCGCCATGGTTTCCGTTTGCAGTAAGTACTCCAAAGCCTGTGTATATTTATACTGTAAAGAATATAATAACGCCCTACTATACGTATAAAGCATTTTTTGAAATGGTGAATATTTTTTATACACCTTTTTCAACTTATCCAATTCTTCTTCAAGAGCTACTAAATCCCTTTTCATAATTAAATACCGCGTATACAGCAGTTTATAATAATTTATAATTTCAAAATCCAACACATGCTTCATTTCACCTTGTAACTCTTCATATATACGTTCTACTTGTGGCTTGTCCAAATGAACTAGTGCATTCAGCCATTCATCCAACTTCCCCTTCACATCTTCTTCTACATCCCTCAAATCCGTCACGGCAATTTCTAACCTTGTGCAGAGCAATTGTAGAATTTCTTCTGATGCTTCGATCTTTCCATTTTCAATCTTACTTAAGTATGAGACAGAACAAATGCCCTGACATAATTCTTCTTGTGTCATTTTTTGCTGAAGCCGTTTGTAAAAGACTTGTTTGCCTATTTTTTCTAATGTTTGTTGCATTGTCCTCCTCCATTCTCATTACCCCATTACTCTAATAATACATAAAATTTGGAGAAATATAAATTGATAAATATAAATTTTCTAAAAAATATGCATAATTTCATTTTTTTCTCTCTTGACTTCACTTCAATATCTCTTCTTTGCTACGAATGGTGAAAAATTGGTATACTATAACCAAATTATGGAGGTGTTCTCGCGATGACTCATTATAAAGACGATAGTTATGCCTTACATACAGACCTATATCAAATCAACATGGCTTATACATATTGGAAAGATGGTATTCATAATCGCCGTTCCGTGTTTGATTTATACTTTCGAAAGCTTCCATTTGAGAACGGCTACGCTGTTTTTGCTGGCCTTGAGAAAATTGTAGAGTACATAGAAAATTTCAGCTTTACTGAAAGCGATATCGCTTATTTAGCAGAATTACAATTTGAAGAAGAATTCCTTCATTATTTACAAAATATGAAATTCACTGGGACGATTCGTAGTATGCAAGAAGGTGAAGTTGTATTTAATAACGAGCCTTTATTACGCGTTGATGCACCACTGGGTGAAGCACAAATTATTGAAACCGCTCTCTTAAATATTGTGAATTACCAAACATTAATTGCAACAAAAGCAGCCCGTATGAAACATGCTGCAAATAATGATGAGCTTTTAGAGTTCGGCACAAGACGTGCCCACGAGTTCGACGCTGCCCTTTGGGGGACGCGTGCTGCCTTTATTGGTGGTTTCTCCTCTACAAGCAATGTTCGTGCTGGGAAACGCTTTGGGATCCCTGTAGCTGGCACACACGCTCACTCTTTCGTTCAAGCATATCGCGATGAATACGTCGCGTTTAAGAAATACGCTGAAACTCATAAGAAGTGCGTCTTTCTCGTTGATACATATGACACATTGAAATCTGGTGTTCCAAATGCAATTCGTGTTGCAAAAGAATTTGGGGATCGTATTGATTTCTATGGTATACGTCTTGATAGTGGTGATATGGCTTATTTATCGAAAAAGGCACGAAAACTACTAGATGAATCAGGGTTTACAAATACAAAAATTATCGCTTCTAGCGATTTAGATGAATACACAATTATGCACCTTAAATCTCAAGGGGCAAAAATTGACGTATGGGGTGTTGGGACAAAATTAATTACGTCCTTTGAGCAACCTGCATTAGGGGCTGTTTACAAACTAGTTGCGATTGAAGATACTGACGGAAAATTAAATGATACGATTAAAATTTCATCTAATCCTGAAAAAATTACCACTCCAGGACTGAAACGAATTTATCGTATTATCAATCGGGTTAACGATCATGCAGAAGGCGATTATATTGCGTTAGATTCTGAAGAACCTGGAAAAGAAGAGCGCTTAAAAATGTTCCATCCAGTTCACACATATATAAGTAAATTCGTAACAAACTTTGAAGCCCGTGAACTCCATAAAGACATTTTCGTTAACGGTGAAAGAACATATGAACTACCAAGTATATTAGATATTCAGCAATATAATGAACAGAGTCTCGCTCTATTTTGGGAAGAATACATGCGAACTTTAAATCCCGAAGAGTATCCTGTCGATTTAAGCCAAGAATGTTGGGATCATAAAATGAATTACATTCAAACTGTTCGAGAACAAGTTGAAAAAAACATACAAAAGTAAACAGAGAAGTTTCTCCTTCTCTGTTTTTTCAATACTATATGGATATTTGTAAAAAATATATTAAAATAATACGACGAATGTTTTTTATTTGTAAATTTTAATATCATATTATTAAAAAGTAAAATAATATTTGATATTATTTTATTAAATCAATTTCAACAAAATAACCAATAAAAAAGAGGACGCAGGTTGCGTCCTCTTTTTTATAAATCTTTCACTCGTAATACACGCATTGCATTTAACACTGCAAGTAGTGTCACACCAACATCTGAGAAAACAGCTTCCCACATTGTTGCAATACCAAAGGCACCAAGTAATAGAACGATCCCTTTTACACCTAAAGCAAAGATGATATTTTGCCACACTATACTTCTTGTGCGTTTTGCAATTTTTACAGCTGTCGCAATTTTTGAAGGCTCATCAGTCATAATAACGATGTCTGCCGCTTCAATTGCTGCATCTGATCCTAAACCACCCATCGCAATACCAACGTCTGCACGGGCTAATACTGGTGTATCGTTAATACCGTCACCAACGAAGGCAATTTTTTCTTTTCCATGCTTCGCTGCATCAATTTTTTCAATCTCTTCTACTTTTTGTTGCGGTAGTAATTCCGCATGAACTTCATCTAAGCCTAATTCTTTACCGACAGCTTCACCAACTGTTTTTGCATCACCAGTTAACATTACTGTCTTTTTAATACCTAGTTCTTTTAACTTTTGAATCGCTTGTTTCGAATCCTCTTTTACCTCATCAGAAATAACAATATAACCTGCATATTTTCCATCTATAGCAACGTGAACTAATGTACCTACTGTTTCTGGTTGTTTAAATTCAATATTTTCTTTTCTCATTAATTTTGCATTACCTGCAAAAATTTCTTTTCCTTGTACTTTTACGACTGTACCGTGACCAGAAATTTCGTTATAATCATCGATTATTTTTTCATCAATTGATTTTCCATATGCCTTTCGAATAGATTGGGCAATTGGATGGTTAGAATACACTTCAGCAAATGCCGCATACTCTAATAACTCTTCGCTTGTAGTACCTTCGCTCGGTTCCATTTTTGTAACTTTGAAAACACCTTTTGTTAATGTTCCTGTTTTGTCAAAAACAATATATTTTACATCATTTAAAGCTTCTAAATAGTTACTACCTTTTACTAACACACCACTTTTAGATGCACCACCGATACCTCCAAAGAATCCAAGAGGAATGGATACAACTAACGCACATGGACAAGAGATTACTAAGAACACTAAAGCTCTATAAATCCACTCAGAGAATGTAGCCCCTTCTAAAATAAGCGGTGGAATAAACGCCATGATCGCCGCTGTAATAACTACAACTGGAGTGTAGTAACGCGCAAACTTCGTAATAAAGTTTTCTGTTGGTGCTTTTTTACTGCTTGCATTTTGAACTAAATCTAAAATTTTCGATACAGTTGATTCACCAAATTCTTTTGTAACTTCAATTGTCAACACGCCGTTTTGGTTCACAAAGCCACTTAATACATCATTTCCAACTTCAACTTCACGTGGTACAGATTCACCAGTTAATGCTGAAGTATCTACCATTGATGTTCCTTCAATTACTTTTCCGTCTAATGGTACTTTCTCACCTGGCTTAACGATAATATAATCGCCAATTTGTACATCTTCTGGTGATACTTGTTTCGTTTCATTTCCAACCTTTACATTCGCATAATCAGGACGAATATCCATTAATGAAGTAATTGATTTTCGAGAGCGGTTTACCGCAATGCTTTGGAATAGTTCTCCTACTTGATAAAATAGCATTACTGCTACAGCTTCTGAATATTGCTGAATTGCAAAAGCTCCTACAGTTGCAATTGCCATTAAGAAGTTTTCATCAAATACTTGGCCACGAGTTATGTTTTTTACCGCTCTCCAAACGATATCTCCACCTATTAATAAATAAGCAAGGACGAATAACGGAATTGTTACCATTTGTGGTAAGCCCGCTAATGCAGCAATTGCCGTCAAAATTCCGCCAACCACTAATCTCCCTACCATCTTTTTCACATTTGCTTCACCATGATCGTGACTATGTCCGTGGTCATGACCGTTCTTCTCTTCACGAACAACTTTCACATCTGGCTCTAACTTTTGAACGACATTTGTTATATTTGCTACAGTCGCTTCTAGTTCTCTTTTATTCGCAACTTCTACTCGTAGTTTCTTCGATACGAAATCAACAGTTGCTTCTGAGACAGCTGGCATTTCCTTAACTTTATTTTCAATTTTCATTGCACAGTTCGCGCAATCTAAACCTTCTAATATAAATACTTCTTTAGCAATTTTATTTTTTTGTTCTTCTTGCACTTTAATATGCGGTTCTAATTTTGTAACGAGTTGTTTTGCTTCCGTAACAACTTCGTTTTCTTTATTTTGTGCTGTTTCTAAGATCATTGTCTTTGTTGCGAAGTTTACAGAGCAAGAATTTACTCCTTCTATATTCCCAACACCTTTTTCAATTTTCATTGCACAGTTCGCACAATCTAAACCTTCTAACATCAATTTCTTTTTCACTAATGCTTCAGCCATCGTTCTCCCTCCTCGCGTTCTTTTTATTCTTCTTCGTTTACGTGCTCAAACGCTTGCTCGAAGATATGAATTACGTGCTGATCAGCTAACGAATAATAAACAACCTTTCCTTCTTTACGATTCTTTACAAGTTTCGCTTGCTTTAACACACGAAGCTGATGCGAAATAGATGATTGTGTCATTCCTAATAAATAAGCTAAATCACAAACGCACATCTCAGCTTCAAATAGCGCATGTAATATTCTCGTACGTGTACGGTCACCTAATACTTTAAATAGTTCTGCTACTTTACTTAAACTTTCATCAGTTGGAATTGTTTGTTTTACTTGCTCAACAACTTCTTCATGAATTATCGTTTGAGAACATGTCTCTTGTGGTGTTTCTACTTTATTTCCAGCCATTATAGCTCACCTCTTTAATTGAACATATGAACAATCATTCATATATTTTATACTCTTATTATATGAGCACCTGCTCATATGTGTCAATGAAATCTGAATTTTTTTATGAACATTTCGTTCACATTTTAGTAAGGCATATACATATTTTCCGCATCCTCTATATTCTCATACAAAAAAGGATGTACAATTCGCACACCCCTTTTTTCATATTCCGACATAAAAATTCAACAAAGTAATATATGTTCCCTTTATTTCAACAAAAGAAAAAGCCTTGCGCGCTCCCTAGACGCACAAGGCTTACTGTGTTATATCCCTTTAATTAGCTTGATCTAAATTATCCTGCGAACTGCTATCGTCTTTTAAATGACTATGTTTTTTCGAATAAACAAAGTATACAACTACTCCAATTGCTAACCAAATACCAAAGTATATCCATGTTGTTAACGGTAAATTTACCATTAAGAATAGACAACATGCAATTGAAATAATCGGTAAGATCGGTACAAGTGGTACCATAAATCCACGTTGTAATTTCGGATGCGTTTTACGAAGAATGATAACAGTTACACCAACCATGGCGAATGTTAATAACGCTCCAATATTCGCTAAATTCGACAATTCTTTTAAATCGATAAATCCAGCAATTAAAGCACTACCAATTCCTGTTAACCAAACTGAAAATGTTGGCGCTTCAGTCTTCTTGTTAATTTTCGCAAAAGATTTTGGTAATAAACCATCACGGCTCATTGCGAAGAATACACGTGTTGTCGCATAAATGTAAGCGAAAATTACAGCCATAATACCAATTACAGCTCCAATTGCAATTACACCAGCCACTTTATCTTGTCCTACAACTTCTAACACATACGCCATAGCTTCAGGTACATCTAATTCCTTATAAGAAACCATACCGGTCATAACGAGACAAACTACAACATAAATAATTGTACAAATAACTAACGAAGCAATAATACCAATTGGTAGATCACGTTGCGGATTTTTTACTTCTTCAGCAGAAGTTGCTAATGCATCAAATCCTAAGAAAGCAAAGAATACTGCTGCTCCCCCTGCGAACACTCCACTTAAACCGTAAGGTGCAAATGGTATCCAGTTTTCTGGTTTCACGTAGAATACACCAACTGCAATGAATAAAACAACAATACCAATTTTAATTAATACCATTATGTTATTCACACGCTTACTTTCTTTCGTACCGCGTGATAATAACCAAGTTATCACTAACGTAACAATAACTGCTGGTAAGTTTACCATACCACCTTGCGCTGGAATCGTTAGCAACGCTTTCGGAATTTCAAGTCCCAGCCCACTCACTAAATTATTGAAATAACCCGTCCATCCGCCAGCTACTGCGGCAGTCGTTACGACATATACGGATAACAATGTCCATCCCATTAAATGAGCAACAAACTCACCAATTGTTGCATACGAATATGTGTACACACTACCTGAAACAGGAAGTGTAGATGCAACTTCTGCATAACATAATGCTGCAAATCCACAAACAATTGCTGCAATCATAAATGAAAAAATAACTGCTGGACCAGCATCTCTTGCTGCTACTAATCCAGTTAATACTAGAACTCCTGTACCAATTATCGCACCAATCCCTAGCATTGTTAGGTCAAATGCCCCTAGCGTTTTCGTCAAAGTTTTACTTTTACTTTCCCCTAACAATTGCGTAACGGATTTCTTTTTAAATAGGTTGGCCACGATGTATGCCCCCTTTTGCCAAGAAGAGCTAAGAGATCTTCACTCTTAGCTCTTATCATGTTGTTTTATATATTGTTCGATTTTGTTTTGTATAATGCTTCTATTAGCAAGATACTGTCTTTGCTTCTAATAATTCTTTAGCACCTTTGTACTCTACACCGTGAGCTTCTGCAACTGCTTCGAATGTTACATAGCCATCTAATGTGTTAATACCTTTTAGTAATGCAGAGTTACCTAGGCAAGCTTCTTTGTAGCCTTTGTTAGCAATTTGTACTGCATATGGTACTGTTACGTTTGTTAATGCAAGAGTTGATGTACGTGGAACCGCACCTGGCATGTTTGCAACTGCATAATGAACAACGCCGTGTTTTTCGTAAGTTGGGTTATCATGAGTTGTAATACGGTCAGTTGTTTCGAAAATACCACCTTGGTCAATCGCGATATCTACAACAACAGAACCTGGTTCCATTGATTTAATCATTTCTTCTGTTACAAGTTTTGGAGCTTTTGCACCTGGGATTAATACTGCACCGATTACAAGATCAGACTCTTTAACAGCTTCTGCAATATTGTAAGGATTAGACATTAAAGTTTTTACTTGGTTTCCGAAAATGTCATCTAATTGACGAAGACGTTCTGCGCTTAAGTCGATGATTGTTACATCCGCACCTAGTCCAACTGCAATTTTAGCAGCATTTGTACCAGCTTGTCCACCACCGATGATTGTTACTTTACCACGTTTAACCCCTGGAACACCTGCAAGTAAGATACCTTTACCGCCTTTGTTTTTCTCAAGGAATTGTGCACCAATTTGTGCAGCCATACGACCAGCTACTTCACTCATAGGTGCAAGTAATGGTAATGAACGGTTTTCTAATTGTACTGTTTCATATGCGATAGAAACAACTTTTTTCTCGATTAAAGCTTTTGTTAATTCTGGCTCTGGAGCTAAGTGTAAGTATGTGAACAAGATTAAGCCTTCACTGAAGTGTTTGTATTCGCTTTCAATTGGTTCCTTAACTTTCATAACCATTTCCATGTTCCAAGCTTCTTCAGCTGTATCAACAATTTTTGCTCCCGCTTCAACATACTGAGCGTCTGTGAAACCAGATCCTAAACCTGCACCCTTTTGAATGAATACTTCGTGATTGTTACGAATTAAATGTACAACACCTGCTGGTGTCATTGCCACACGGTTTTCGTTATTTTTAATTTCTGCTGGTACCCCAATACGCATAATGAAATGCCCCCTTATAATTAACAGAAAAAAGAGATTCTTTTTTCTTTTTGTAATAATTAATAACTTATGTCCTTATTCTAGCATAACTTAAAAGTTATGAAAACGCTAACATACCATTTTCCTAAAGTTTTTATATTTAGAATAGTGTAAATATATAAAACATTGATTCTATTAGGGGTTTTGTGTCATTCCATTATCTTTCACTCTATTTTTATTATACTATTTCAAAATAAACAGCAATCATTTATTATTTGACAATAATGTAACAATGTAAGAAACCTAAGCGATAACGTATACATATACAGTTATTACTTTACTCAATACTTTAGAGATATATTCTTTTCACAAAAAAACAGCTGCTAGCATTTAGCTAGCAGCTGGGTAACTTATAAATAACTTAGAAAATAAATCATCTGTCGTTTCAGTAATTTTATCAAACAGATCACTTTCTTCCGCTTCTTGCTCTTTTAACATCTTAATTGTTTCACGTGCATCTTCAGGATAATCGGTTATGATACCATCTACGTTTAACTTATAATATGCCTTTAAATTTTCCATATCATTTACTGTCCATACGTAAATTGGTTTGTTTAACTTCCTTGCTTCTTTTACTAATTTCTTATTTAACATATATTCTTCTGCTACGTAAAAGTCAGCCTTCACATTCTTTAAGTTAGCTCTACTTGCATACAATATATACCCTACTTTTATATCTGGATTTGCACGTTTAAACTCTTTAATAAGTGGATAGTGTAACGTTTGAATTACACATTGCTTCTCAAATTCATTATCTTTAATCGTTTTTAAGACTTTGTTTACAAAATCTTTTTCGCCCCCATGAAGCTTCACTTCTATATTAAGTTTGATTTTGCCATTTGCTAGCTTAATGATTTCATCAAGTGTACTTATTTGTCCTGAAAGTCCATCTTGACTAAGGGTAAGCTGCCTTAACTCAGCCATCGTTAAATCTGACACATGCACATTGGCATTGGCAAGACGCTTCAGCTTCAAATCATGTATAACCGCTAGTTCACCGTCTTTCGTTTGTAATACATCTATTTCAGCGTAGTCTGCTTTTGCATCAATAGCACCTTGCACAGCTTCTTTCGTATTTTCTACGCCTTTTGATATATACCCGCGGTGCGCCATAATAATTGGTTCTTTATACGAATTTGAAATAAACGTTACAATGAAGGCAACAACCATTCCAGCAGTAATAATCCCCACAATATATACGCCAATAAATTTCCAACGATGTTTTTGGAAGAAACATTTATCTGCTTTCGTTTTCGAATAATCTAATCCTTCTTCTAATAAAACATCTTCAACCGGTACCTTTTGTAAGTATAATCGCGTAATCGCCATAATATAAAATGGCGTCACGATAAAACTAAATAAATACAATGTACTCGTTAAAAATACAGAAATCGTTGATTCTGCTAATAATGCAAATGTTCCTTTCGGATTTGTAAATTCATAAACACCCCATAGGCACAATAAATATATTCCCAAAAATACGACATATACAATTCCAATTGAAATAAAAAATCCTACTAAAAAGAGCAGTACTTTAAAAAAGCTTTCCTTTACTAAAGTTGCACTTTTACGTGCTGCCACGCGAAATGATTTTTGCTCTAAAACAACAATAGGTAGAACGAAAATCCATCGAAGATTTATATACGCGACTACAGCAAAGAACGTGTAATAACCAACTTGTCCCATCGTTGTCTTAAACAGTTCTCCTGTAATGAAGTTAGGAATTTGAATTTGCGGGATTAATGCCGTTTCATATCCCATATTTAAAAGAGGCAACAATACGACAGCATATAAAATAAATCCTGGTAAGCAATATGTGAAAAGAGTAGGTAAATACGTTACCGTTTTATATAAAATCGGACGTAATTTCACCTTCTGTCTTTTATGAGCGAAATACGAAATAATAATAAGCACCGCAAATTCTGTAAAGATAAGAAACAGTGCTAACAATGACAAAATTACGATTGCTAAGATGCCATAAGGCGTCTTTAAAAACGCTAATAATTCATCATTTGTCGCATTTGCATAACCACCAAAATACAATAATTTATTAAAAATGATTCCAAATAGTGGAACAAACACAATCGCTGCTAATAATTTATAAGCAAGTTGAAAAGTTAATACATTCCAAAAAGCAAATTTAACTGTTTGAAAGGAATGTCTCATTACTCCTGGTATAGATAGTTTTTTACGGTGTTGCATATACTCCTCCAAATTCTAAAACGGTATTTGAGATGGATTCCATATTTCCAGTTCTAATCCATCTTTTTAATAATAATATATTCCGCTTAACATGAACACTCTTATACATATAATGAAAAAAGTGATGGCTACTTCCCATCACTTTTTCATTTATTCTATTTTTTCTCTAGCCCTTGTCCAAATGCTTTCAAGAAGCTAAAACCGAATGTAATAGCTCTATTGATATCTGGATCTTTTAATACTTTAAAGAAATCCATCACTTTTGTTTTTTTACCACAATTTAATTCATCTGTTGCAAATTGCAATCCTGTAACTAAACTTGACGTAATTTGCTTCGTTATTTCTGGGTCAACTGAAGATAACGCTTCTCCTGCCCCCATCATATTATTTAACGCATTTTTAACGGGTTCACGATTTAATTGCTCCACAGCGATTTTTGAAACATCTTCCTTCGCAGCAAGTAAACTAATTGCCGCATCTAATATACCAGCCTTCTGCAACTGTGCTAAAAGCTGCATCGTTTCTTCTACTGCTTCACGATTATTAGATAGCTCATTTAGAAGTTCATCTGCTACTTGCTGTTTCTGTTCTTCCTCTGTTACAACTTTCTTTTTAATTACAGTAATTTCTTTCGCCACTATCTCCGCCCCCTAGTCCACAAGTGATACGTATTGTTTTCTTTGCCATTTTTGCTCGATTTCAACACCGTTTTGCGGATTACGCTTTTTATCTCTCGGGTTTGAAGATGGTAACGGACGATTCCCTTTTTCACGTAGTACACGCATCTTTACCATCGTTTGTTTGTACGCTGGTGTACATGTATAAAGATCTGTCGCCGTTCCAGTTAAAATATTGATTGCCTCTTCATTTACCGTTGCATGCATCGGTAAATATAGCTCTTTCCCCGTTACACGATCTGTAACAAGTGCCTGTACTTTAATTTTCCCAAATGGTGATGCTAATTCTACAAGACCACCATCTTTCACATTGCGCTCTAGGGCAAGTTCAGGCGAGATTTCAACGAACACTTCAGATACTTTAGATAAAATACCAGCCGATTTATTCGTCATATTCCCTTCATGGAAATGTTCTAACATACGACCATTATTTAAAAGTAAATCATACTCATCTGGTGCTACAACTGGTGGTACCCATTCATCTAATGATAGACGAGCTAGTTTATCCGGGAAGTTAAATCCGTCCACATATAATAGCGGTGTATCACTGCCATCATGGCTACCCCAACATAAACTATTCCATCCTTCTAAACGATCGTATGTTGCCTGAGAATATAAAGGTGCAAGCGATGCGATTTCATCCATGATTTCACTTGGACTTTCATAATTCCAGTCCCCGCCAAGTGCACGAGCTACTTTTTGTAAAATCCACCAGTCTGGCTTTGAATCACCAAGCGGCTTCAATACTTCATATAATCTTTGAATACGGCGCTCTGTATTCGTAAATGTTCCCTCTTTTTCTAAGCTTGGTGCTGCCGGTAAAATAACATCAGCAAAACGAGCTGTTTTCGATAAGAACATATCTTGAACAACAAGGAAATCTAAATTCGCTAAAATATGTTGTACATGGTTGGCATTCGAATCTACTAAAGCCATTTCTTCACCCATAACATACATACCACGCAGTTTCCCTTCATCTGCCGCCAGTAACATTGCAATATTATTTAAGCCTGGTGCTTTCGGAATTGTAGTACCGTATGCTTTTTCAAATTTCGCACGGAGCGCATCATCTGAAACTGCTTGGTAACCTGGAAGCCAGTTTGGTAATGTTGCCATATCACAAGCGCCTTGTACGTTATTATGTCCGCGTAATGGATATGCTCCTGCACCAGGACGACGATAGTTACCCGTAACAAGCAATAGATTTGAAATTGCTGCTGAAGTTGTACTTCCTCCAGTATTTTGAGTTACACCCATTCCCCAAAGTACACAAGTACCATCTGCTTCATATACCATACGAGCCATTTCTTTCAGATTTTCTTTCGAAATCCCCGTAATTTCTTCTGTATAATCAAGCGTATACTTTTCTACCATTTTGCTATATTCATCAAAATTCTTCACATTTTCAGCTATGAACTTTTTATCGTGCCAATCTTGATCAATAATATATTTCGTAATACCAGCGAGCCATACGTAATCAGTTCCTTGGCGCGGATGAATGAATAAATCCGCACGCTCTGCCATTTCATGTTTACGAAGGTCTGCCACAATTAATTTTTGGTCATGTAATTTATGAGCACGTTTTACACGCGTTGCAAGTACAGGATGTCCTTCTGTTGGATTTGCTCCAACGATAATGACAAGGCCTGCTTCCGCAATATCTTTCACTGTTCCAGCGTCCCCGCCCATACCGACAGTTTTAAATAAACCGTCTGTTGCTGGAGATTGACAATAACGGGAACAGTTGTCTACATTATTCGTTCCATATATTTGACGGGCTAGTTTTTGCATAAGATAATTTTCTTCATTCGTTACTTTCGAAGAAGAAATAAACCCAAATGCATCACTTCCATATTCTGATTTAATATGCTGCATATTGGATGCAACAACTTCCAGAGCCTCTTCCCATGAAGCTTCAACAAACATATCTCCTTGGCGAATTAATGGCTTTGTAATACGATCTTCACTGTTTACAAAATCCCATCCAAATTTGCCTTTTACACATGTGGAAATACCGTTAACCGGCGCATCTGAAACAGGCTGCACTTTCAAAATGTGGCGGTCTTTCGTCCATACTTCAAATGAACAACCTACACCACAAAATGTACAAACTGTTTTTGTTTTATTCACTTTCGTCTTACGCATCGCAGCCTCTACTTCTGAAACTGCTAAAATACTACTATATCCCGGCTCTACATCCTTTACAAAATCAATCATCGGATCTAACACATCCGGTTTCAATCCTGTCATGAATCCAGCTTCACCCAGCATTGTTTTTTCCATTAACGCATTACATGGACATACTGTTACACACTGCCCACAACTTACACAAGATGAGTCATTTATACTTACACCATTGTCCCATATAACACGTGGACGGTCTAAGCTCCAATCAATTGATATAGTTTCATTCACTTGTAAGTTTTGACATACTTCTACACACTGCCCACAAGCAATACATTGATTTGGATCATATCGATAAAATGGATGTGACATATCCACTTCACACGCACTTACTTTTGGCTCATACGGATATTTCTGTTCCTCAATTCCCATCATATGTACTGTATTATGGACTTTACAGTTACCATTATTGTTATCACAAACGGTACAATACAATAGATGATTCTCTAATATTCGATCCATTGCCTCAGTCTGTGCCTCTTTTGCACGCTGGGACTGTCTTTCGATATGCATACCGTTCTCTAATTTCGTTGAACAAGCACGCAATAACTTTCCATTTACTTCTACAATACACGTATCACAAGTTTGAATTGGATCTACTTCTGGTACATGACAAATTTGAGGATGTTCCAAATTACTCTCGTTAAATAATTGTAGTATCGTCTTTTCACCTGATGCAGAAAATTCTTTACCATCGACGGTTACACGGACTGTCTGTTCTGCCATAGTTTCCCCTCTCCTTACAACCAACTGTACAACACAATTATGAATCCGTTTTCAAAATCACATTACTGTACATATTTTTGAAACGCTCTACCCAAATACTTTCTTATGAAGTCGATTCTAGATGTTATAAGGTATAACTACGAAAGCTTGAAAATATCACTATTCTACAGTTCTATTATATCGTACATATACAATAATAACCAAAATAATCTGTGATCTTCTTGTTAATAGGTGTTTTTATTTTTTCCATTGTTTTATGATAAATGTGGGAGAGAAATACATATAAAAGGGGAATTAAATATGGGGCCTACGCAAGAGACTTATACAATTGTACGTTATCAATCTGGTACATTTTCAAAACAACTTGATGAGATTGTCACAGAATCTCCTATTACTATTAAATTGAATGGTGAAGAATATGTAACAGTCGTATGCACACCAAATTATATTGAAGATATGGTAATTGGTTTTTTAATTTCTGAGGGGATTATTTCTTCCTATAAAGATGTTGAAGAACTATGGGTTCAAAAAGATAACGGAATTGTCCATGTAAAATCATCAAAAGTGAATCCGCTCTATCAAACTTTATATAATAAACGATACATCACTTCTTGCTGCGGAAAAGGTAGACAAGGTTTTATTTTCGTAAACGACGCAGCAAAAGCAAAAGACTTACATGATATACATGTAAAAATTACTCCTGAAGAATGCTTTCATTTAATGAATACCTTGCAACAATCTTCTACTACATTTCGCCAAACTGGCGGTGTTCACAATACCGCGCTATGTGATCGAAACAATATCCTCCTATCAAGAATGGATATTGGAAGACATAATGCATTAGATAAAATATATGGTCATTGTTTGCGTAACGATATATCCATTAAAGGAAAAATCATCGCATTTAGCGGACGTATTTCATCCGAAATTTTACTCAAAGTTTCAAAAATCGGATGTGAAATTGTTCTATCTAAATCCGCTCCAACAAAACTGGCATTGCAACTTGCCCATGATTTAGGCATTACAGTCGTAGGGTTTATTAGAAATGAATCTTGTAATATTTACACACATCCAAAACGAATTGATGGCTATCAATCCAATGTTTAAAAAATAAATCCTCAATCGAGGATTTATTTTAGTTATAAAAATGTAACATATTAAACACTTGAATAGTTAACAAAGTTAATATATAATTTCATTACATAATTAAAACAAAACATTGTAGCATATATCTTTTCATTCTTTTACAAATTAAAAGAGAATACTAACAAAACATATACTCAATCTTATAAAAGTAATGGATTTATTTGAAATCCACCAGGGAGGTTACAACTATGGAAATTCGCTTATTAACAACAGAGGACGCAGAAATATATTTAAAAGTTTGTATGGAAGGTTTAACGAAAAATCCGGAAGCTTTTAGCTCTTCTTATGAAGATGTTTTGAAACATGAGGATCCTGTAGCTGCTATGGCTAAACGATTAAGCAATCCGGATAAGTATACTCTAGGTGTCTTCAAAGATAATGATTTAATTGGTATCGCTACTTTAGAAACAAAACCATTTATTAAACAAGAACATAAAGCAAAAATTGGCTCCGTTTTTGTTTCTCCAAAAGCACGTGGTCTCGGAGCAGGACGAGCTCTCATTAAAGCCATTATTGAAAACGCCGATAAATTACATGTAGAACAACTTATGCTCGATGTTGTAGTTGGTAACGCTGGTGCCAAAAAATTATATGAATCATTAGGTTTCCAAACTTACGGCGTACAAGAACGTTCATTAAAACATAACGGTCAATATTGGGACGAGGAACATATGGTTCTGTTCTTAAATGATTAATACTTCAATATAAAGTGAAACTTTACTCAGTGGGGGATTTTTCCATCCCCCACTGAGTATTAGCTGAACCAATCGGGCTTTTACGGGGTAGTTTTCCAAAAACATCTTTCTTAATAAGAAAGATGTTTTTTTGCATTACAACAATGTAATCTTCATGTCACCTTTATCGATCGTACCAATCCTTACCATTCATTATACTAAAAATATAAAGTGAAACTTTAATTAGTAAAGCACCAATCACAAAATGAACGTATAGCATTCAATTGATATGTAGAGGAGAATGTGACATGAAACAAAACAAACGAGCTGTTCTTTTAATATTTACTACAGCAATTGTAACTTCTGGTTTAGCAATTTTACCTTGGTTTATCATATAGGAATACTCCCCTAATAATGAAAAAAGCTGATTGCTTCTTAAGAAGCAATCAGCTTTTTTATTTTATAAAATCCCTAAAATTTTATTTACGCAACTTATAATAATAACCATAGATACGGCAACACACATGACAACCGTATTACGATCTTGCTTTTCTTTTTTTGAAATTTCTTCTTTTGGATTCATGTGTATGATCTCCTTTTAAAAAAAGTGTGAGATAGGAAATTTTTCTTATCCGATGCGAGGTGAATACGAAAACCCTCTCTATCTCACATACACAATAGAATGGAATTGTCATTTTATAAATAAAATGACATGACGTTATGTCGCAACATAGGGTATTTTGTGTCGCTACGTTTTCTATTATAAAAAATAGTTGTGCAAAACTAGTGCATTTTTTATGTCAATTACTCTGAGCGAAAAAATCAGCCCTCCATTCAATCACATAAAAAGAGTTTTTATCCTTTTCGGCAAGAAGACTCCATCTGATTTGTGTTACGGGTGAAACCCAACAATTCAGGTGGAGATGAATTGCCGTCAGTCAATAAGGCTGAACTTTTTTGTTTCTTTTTGTCTTACGATACAATCTACTCTTAGATAAGGAGGGTATAGATCGTAAAACAACGAAATTGAATAATGATAATCATTCGGTTACTTGAGCCAAAAGGAATTACGATGAAGACTATATTCACATTTTGTTCCGTTTCATTTCAAATATTATCTTAGGGAAGAAATAATTTTAATGAACTCTCTGAGAAAGGTGGTGAAAACAATGGTTAAAAAGAAAGCAGTGAAAGTATTACGCAAACAAAAGAAAAGAGAAAACATGCAACGATTCACGCAGAAACAAAATATCGGACGAGCTAGTCTGACTGCAAAAGAATTCCGCTTACTGCAACGCATGTCACATAGTTCAAAAGCATTGCGAAATGTTGGATTGTACACGATGAAACAAAGTTATTTGAACCATAATAAAATGGCTACTGTAAAAGAAGTAGATACCGCCATGCAAGCCGATATGAACTACTGGGGCGTGCAATCAAACTCTGTGCAGGCTATTCGTAGAGCCTTATATGCAGAAGTGAAGAGCTTTTTTAAGGCATTGGAAACGTGGAAGAAAAATCCTGAAGCATTCACAGGGCGTCCTAATTTTCCGAATTATTCTCATTCAACTGACAAACGAATCATTGAAATCTATCAAGTGCCAAAAGTGGATGATAACGGGTATTGGCTGATTCCGATGAGTGTTGCATTCAGAAAAAAATTCGGTTCCATTAAAATACGTATACCGAAAAACTTAAGACATAAAAAAATCTCCTACATTGAGCTTGTACCGAAGCAAAAAGGTCGGTTCTTTGAGGTGCATTACACATATGAGATGCACGTTTCTCAAATGAAGAAAACATCCACGACTACGAATAACGCTTTGAGTTGCGATTTAGGTGTAGACAGATTAGTAAGTTGCGTAACCAATACAGGTGATACATTTTTAATTGATGGTAAAAAACTAAAAGCCATTAACCAATACTTCAATAAAATGATACGTAGTCTGCAACAGAAAAATGTTGAAAACGGAATTTCAAAACGAGTTGTAACGAACAAAATGGCTGCACTTTGGCATAAACGGGAAAGGCAAATAAATGGTTACATTTCACAAACTGTAGGCTTGTTGTTTAAAAAAGTGAAAGAATGTAGTGTAGATACGGTTGTAGTAGGTTATAACGCTGGTTGGAAACAAAAATCAGATATGGGAAAAAAGAATAATCAACAATTTGTTCAAATCCCGTTTCATAAACTGATTGCGGCAATTGAGAATAAATGTATAAAAGAAGGCATCCGGTTTTTCAAACAAGAAGAAAGCTATACTTCAAAAGCTAGTTTTCTTGATAAAGATCCGGTTCCAGTTTGGACTAAGGATGATAGGACACACTATCACTTTAGTGGCAAACGAATGACTCGTGGTCTGTACCAAAGTAAAGCAGGAACATGTATCCACGCTGATATTAATGGTGCGCTGAATACATTGCACAAATCAAAAGTGGTAGAATTGAAAGAGAATCTTAAAGTGAAAACGCCGATTCTATTAGAAGTGCAAAAACGTAAGGCTGTTGCTTCGCGCATAGCTTAGTGGGTGCGTCAACCATCCATATGTACTCGACTTGTCGGGGCTTGTAGCACACGCCAGATTCATCTGAGTGGTGGCTTCTTCCACAAGGGAGAATTGCTCTTTTTCGAAAGGGTGGTGCAAGTGGGAAAACAATCATTCGTTGCCAGTACCAACCAAAAACATACTTGGGGTGTTACCATAAGGTGGCATGAATGCTAGAGCGTCAAACTGTCTAGCGATGGACGAAAAGACCTAGCGTTCAAACTCAAGCCCCCACTGAAACGATTCATTTCAGTGGGGGTAGTTGACTATTTTCATGTAAACTATACAAGTAGAATGAACAGTTTGGGGTGCACAAGATTATGGTAAAAATTTTATTAGTAGACGATGAAGAACGTATGTTACGATTATTAGATCTGTTCTTAAGCCCTCGCGGCTATTTTTGTATGAAAGCTACCTCTGGCCTTGAAGCACTAAAATTAATCGAACAAAAAGAATTCGATATTATTTTATTAGATGTTATGATGCCAAGTATGGATGGATGGGATACTTGCTATCAAATTCGTCAAATTTCCAACGTTCCTATCATTATGTTAACAGCTCGCAACCAAAACTACGATATGGTGAAAGGCCTCACGATGGGCGCAGATGATTATATTACAAAACCATTTGATGAGCATGTATTAGTCGCACGAATCGAGGCTATATTACGCCGTACAAAGAAAGATGGCTTTGTTAGTTTCAATGGTATTGAGTGGGATAAAACGAAACATACTGTCACAGTTTATGATGAAAAAATCTCATTAACTCCTATCGAATTTTCGTTACTCGGATTATTTTTGCAAAATACAAACCGTGCTTATAGCCGAGATGATTTAATCGAAAAAATTTGGGGCTATGAAACAGATATCGAATATAGAACAATTGATTCACACATTCGTAATATCCGTGATAAACTACGCAAAAAAGGATTTCCAATTGAAGATTACCTAGAAACGGTCTATAAAGTCGGATATAAATGGAAAAGTGAATAATTACTTCGGTCAGTGGGAAATCGTATACCACTGACTCTTTATTATGAATAAGGTATGGTGAAAAAATGAGTAAACTTTCCCTTAAAATTGGGACATACTTTTTAATATTAGCTTTATGTATTGAAACAATTGCTTTCGTATCTTTTTATAAAAGCCTTTCAAAAATGCGTATTGTAGAGGAAACAGATGCTCTTTTAGAGAAAGGTAATCGCTATAGTAAAAAAATTAAAAGCCGCGAGAGACGGGATGAATATTATAAAGAAATGAAACACGCTGAACATAATAAAAATCCTAAACGTCCTGTGTATCCTGAGTTCGATATTACGAATGAGGCTGCACACTTAGTTGAATCGGAATCAATTTCTAACTCCGATATAGCTATCATTATTACTGACCATAACGGCAAAATTATTTCCACCTCAGAACCCGTAACAAAAGATATGCAAAAACAACTTACTTGTAAAACAGAAACTGTCCCAGACGGCGGATTGGTCGTTGAAAGAAACTGGAAAAAATCAAAGTTCATCACAACAGTAAGCCCACTTAACACAACAAAGTTTCAAGGAAAGCTATATATGCTATTAAAAACATCTTTCCTAGAAAATATGTTACTTAAACTCATGAACCAATTTCTTATCATTAGCGTTTTAACAATTATTTTAACAACAATTTCTGTCTTTGTTTTTTCACGCGTTATTACAGAACCACTTGTAAAAATGAAGAGAGCGACAGAAAAAATGTCAAAATTAAATAAACCAATTCAATTAGGTATTAAACGGAATGATGAACTCGGAAGTTTAGCAAAAACAATTGAAGATTTATCGAGTGAACTTACGTATATGAAAAAAGAGCGCAATGAATTTCTCGCTAGTGTCGCTCATGAACTATTAACTCCATTGACCTATATGAAGGGTTATGCAAAGGTAGCAAAGAGAGACTCTTTAACAAAAGAGGAGCGAGAAGAATACTTACAAATCATTGAGGATGAAACGGATAGTGTAACCGATCTCGTCCAAGATTTATTTATGCTTGTACAATTAGAACAACACCAATTTGTTATAAAAAAACAAAAAGTGCTTCTTCAGCCATTTTTAGAACGAATGGTTGAAAAAACAAAAACAACATTAACGAATAAGCAAATGCAACTTCATGTATATTGCAAAGATGATTTAGAAGTTTGTATAGACGAAAGACGTATGGAACAAGTTATGTTAAATTTATTACACAACGCTTATCAACATTCGCCAGAAAACACATCTATTACGATACGTGTACTCATGGAAACAGATTCTTTTACAATAAGTGTACAAGATGAAGGTGAAGGTATTCCTGAAGAAGATATCCCGCATATTTTTGACCGCTTTTATCGTGTCGATAAATCTAGAACACGAGCTACAGGCGGAAAAGGTATCGGGCTAGCTGTTGCAAAGGAAATTGTAGAATTGCATAACGGTTCTATTCTAGTAACAAGCCAATTAGGAGCGGGAACAAACTTTATAATCGAGCTACCTTTTGAATAATATGCGTGTGAAAACACCAGTAGTAGTAAACACTACTGGTGTTATTTTGTTCATAAAAACAGCTCATATAAGCTAAGCTTTTGAAATTATTCTTATTTCAATATAAAATAAAGGTACATTTGCAAAGATTTGGAGGGTGATATAATTGGATATCCATGTATTAACAAAAGACGAAGCAGAAATTTACTTAGAACTTCGCGTAGAAGGATTAAAGCAAAACCCTGAAGCATTCAGCTCTTCTTATGAAGATATTATTAATAAAGAGTGTGCGATTGAATATAAAGCACAAAAATTAGCACAAGATGAAAACTATACGCTAGGTGCATTTAAAGATGGAAAATTAATCGGGGTTGCAACACTGGAAACGAAACCATATGTAAAACAAGAACATAAAGCTAAAATCGGTTCTGTATATGTATCTCCAAAAGCACGTGGACTTGGAGCAGGAAAAGCACTTATTAAAGAATGTCTTGAGCTTGCTAAATCTTTAGAAGTAGAACAAGTTATGCTTGATGTTGTTGTTGGCAACGATGGAGCGAAAAAACTTTATGAATCATTAGGTTTTAAAACATTCGGTGTACAAGAACGTTCATTAAAATATAACGGACAATATTGGGACGAAGAGCATATGGTCTTATTCTTAGATGAAAATAAATAATAAAAAACATCCTCATGTTTGGAGGATGTTTTTTACTTTCTGGTAAACCATGCCGTGTGTAATAATTGAATCGCTTTCGCAATTTCTTCCTCTGATAATATCGCAAACCCAAGTAAAACTACACTCTCAGGCGCCGTACCGTCTTTATAGTACGTAGACACAGGATATATTTTGATACTATGTTTCGCAGCTTCTTGAATTAATTCTTCTTCCCGCATTCCGTTATGCACTTTTAATAAAATGTGTAATCCCGAATCTTCTCCTATCACTTCAACACGATTAGAGAAATACTTCTCTATTTCAAAAACAAGTCGATCTCTCTTCTTTCGGTAGACGACACGCATTTTATGAATATGTTTTTCCCAATAGCCTTCATTTAAAAATCTTCTAATCACTTCTTGGTCCATTCTTGAAACACTTTGTGTATAAAATAAATATTGCTGTTGATACTTTTTAATTAATTTCTTCGGCAACACCATATAGCTCATCCGTAGCGATGGCAATAATGCTTTAGATAGCGTCCCCATATAAATAACTTTCCCCTCTGTATCTAACCCTTGTAGCGCCGGTATAGGCTTTCCAGAATAGCGAAATTCACTATCATAATCATCTTCAATCATATACCTGCCCTCTTCTTTCTTTGCCCATTGTAAGAGCTGCATCCTTCTCGTAATAGGCATAATCATTCCATATGGAAACTGATGGGAAGGTGTAACAAATACAACATTCGCATTGCTATTTTCTAAATCTGCAATACAAATTCCATCTCTATCTAAAGATAACATTTGGACTCTTGCTTCTCCCTGTTCAAAAACAACCATCTTCCTATGATACCCTGGGTTTTCAACTGCATAATTGCTTCCCTTTAACAATTGAAACAATAGTTTCACTAATATTTGTGTTCCCGCTCCTAATACAATTTGACTAGCTGAACAACGCACACCTCTAGATTCATACAAATAATTCGTAATCTCTTCTCTTAAGCTCGCTTCCCCTTGAGGGTGTCCTAGAAAGAGAAGTTCGTTATTATGCGGCTGCCATACTTCATTTACAATTTTCCGATACATATTGAATGGAAAAGCATTTGTATCAATTCCTGTTTGTGTAAAGTCAAATTTATAACTCTTCTCCTGAAACGGTACTTCTTCTATTCTCTCTCCGCAATCCTCTACATGAACCATTTGCTCAATCT